>NZ_JACUZZ010000039.1:0-49511 GCF_014851595.1 Rhizobium sp. RHZ01 | reverse complement strand
CGTCTTAAGACGCGGGAGAGTCGGTCGCTGCCAGGTCTGCTAAACGCAACAACACATGCGCCGAATGTCGAAGACATTCGAAAGCTGCATGTGAAACAAACAAATCTTCTCATCACGAAAACGGCCCCAAGCCGATCAAAAGGGCCGCCCACAAAGCGGCCTTTCTGCTATAATGGCTCGAAACAGAGCAGAACCTAACATGAGACAACGCGGCTTCGCCCCGTTGCTCAGGCAGTAAGAGCAAACCGCAAGCGGTTTACTCGGACGCGACAAAACCCAAAGGGTTTTGCACTTGGCGCGGGGTGGAGCAGCCCGGTAGCTCGTCAGGCTCATAACCTGAAGGCCGCAGGTTCAAATCCTGCCCCCGCAACCAAATTTACTTGCGACCCCGCTGCACACGCTGCGGGGTTTTCCTTTTTGACCGAAAGCGTCAGGATCCCCGCTAGATCGAAGCGAACGTCGATCTTGATTTTTCCGTTCACCGGCGTGAGGATGATGTCCTTGACCAGCGAACGGATCACGTTCGCCGCTTCAATACACTTTTCCTCGGAATCGTCCTCGAGCGTCTCGTAGAGTCGCTGAACCCGTGAACGAGACTGATAGTTTCGTATTGCATTTGGCGCTACAAATCGCTATTTTCCTCGTAAAGGAGATATGTCATGGCCGCCACTGTCGAACGCAAGGAATATCCGATCTCGATGCGTCTGCCTGAAGCAGATGTTGCAATGATCGATCGCGCGGCAAGCCTGCGCGGCCGCTCGCGCACCGATTTTGTGCGGGAGGCGGCCGTGCGCGCCGCAGAGGAAGTCGTTATGGAGCAGGGGCTCATCCGCATGAGCCCTGAAGGCTTTGCCGATTTCCTGGGTGTCTTGTCCCTACCGGTCGCTCCTGTTCCGGAGATGGTGGAACTGGTCAGGCGGCCCGCGCCGTGGGAAGTTGATTACGAGCCGAAGCAATAAGCCGTGGCCTTATCGGCTCCAGAACCGCTTACGGCGGCGCATGATGTTTCCGAATTTTCCTGCGGCAAGCCGACGCTCGATCATTGGCTGAAGACGCGCGCGCTTTCCAATCAGGAGAAAGGTTTCACGGCGGTTCTCGTCGTCCATGAGGGCGGGCGCGTCGTCGGGTATTACGGCCTGGCGCCTACCGCCGTCGTCCCTGCGATCCTCCCGCGCTCGATCCGCACCGGGCAACCGCCCGATCCGGTTCCCTGTCTTCTCCTCGGCCAGCTTGCCACGGACACGGAATGGGTGGGGATAGGCATCGGCACAGGTCTGGTGAAACATGCTCTTGAGCGTTGCGTCCAGGCCGCCGCTCTGATCGGCGGGCGGGCGTTGATGGTCAACGCCGTCGATCACGAAGCGGCGCAGTTCTGGCAGCGCCGAGGCTTCACGCCCTCGAAGGACGACCCGCTCGTCCTGTTTCGCTCCATCGCCGCAATCGTCGCATCGCTGGCGGAAGCGCGACAGCAAGAGCAAGGCGCATAACCTGAAGTCTTCACCGACGCCAAGCGGCTGTCCCTGATCCTGCCCGGTTCGGACATGCCGGTCGCCGACGATCGAGGGGATCGCAAGTAATGATTAAATCCTGCCCCCGCCGGCGATCGCCCGCATCATCGCGGAAGCCGCGCCTGGGACTGATATCGAGGCGATCATCGAAGTGGAGGATGGCCGCGAGGAGCAGCCGCTGCCGACCGAGAGCACGCTCAAGGCGCGCTGGTTGCATCGTAGGCATTATCCCATGGCTGCGAGCGGTATTCCTGCGGATCAGGCCAAAGCCGCGATCGTTGCTTACGGTGGCGACACCTTCGTCTGGGCTGCCTGTGAAAAAGCAGACGCCCGGTCCATTCGCAGTTTTCTCAAGAGCCGCAAGCATGACCGAAAGTCGTTGTATGTTGCCTGGTACTGGGAGCGGGATATCGCCCAGACGGTCTGACTGACAGTAGATGCAGTGCAAGCTGAGTGATGGCGAAAGCGATGCTGTCGAGTCTGAACGCGCGGCGATCGAAACCGGGCGAGGGTAGTATCTTAAACTGCCGTCAATTGACCTTCGCGTGGCACGTCAGTGGCGGATGATCTCCTGCTATTGGCGACATTGAGTGCGTTTCGGGAGGCGGGACAAGGCAAGTTCCTGTCCCGCCACCGCCGAGGCCCTACCTCTTAACCGGTGCCGCGACAGCACGAGTTATCGCGTCGGTCTATCCAAAGTCCTAGCACCCGCATCAACGAGGTCGCTTTGGCGATCACGGCCGCGGCGTAAAAAGCCAAATGACATGTTGAACCCAACGGATGGCGGCGCTTGCGTGAGAAACGACTGAAGGTGTTTCATAGTGGGGGTATGCCGCAGTCGATCCTTCGCGTACGAAGGTACCGAACCGGTAATCTCTTATCTAACGCGCAAATCTCTGTTCGAATCCCATCAAGACCGGCACTTTTACAAGTCTCCGTGCTATCAGGCCCCCGCAACCAAATTCCACTCAACGACAACGATTTATTGCCGCCGCTCAATCTGGAGGGTGGCATCGCGTATTCCTAATAATCGCCCGAAAACACGTGTGGCGAGAACTTTGACGAACCATCGTGGTTCACCAATAATAAAAGTGAACCAAGGAAAGACAGGTGCTTTGACCACTGCATTTACCGTGCGGGTTTCGGATGAAACCGCGAGCAAGCTTAATCAGATTGCGGAAAAGCTGGACCGCTCCCGCGCCTATATGGCTGCCGAGGCCATCAAAGCTTTCGTTGAGCAGCAGGAGTGGCAGCTTGCCGAGATCGAAGCCGGGTTGGATGCGGCCGATCGCGGCGAATTCGCCAGCGCCGAAGACGTGGCGAAGGTTGTTGGGAAGTACGTCAAGTCTGCCCGCCAATCATGAGCGGGAAACGTATTCGCTGGACGCTTCGGGCGTTGCGGCGGCTTGATGAAATCGGCGCTCATATCGAGCAGGACAATCCCGATGCGGCAGCGCGCGTGATTGCCAGAATTGTGACGGTCGTGGATATGCTCGCCGACTTACCCGCAAATGGGCGACCCGGCCGTATCAAGGGCACCCGCGAAGTGGTGTTGGCCGATATTCCCTACATCATCGCGTACCGCGTCAGTCGAGATATTGAGATCATCACCGTCATGCACGCCCATCAGCGGTCGCCACAGACGTTATGACATGCCGCGTACATCAGCCCGAGTCTTTGACAAATCCCTAAGGGGAGGATGCCGGTCGGCACCGGGCGAAATAGGGGCTTACCCCGGTTCATCGTCCGCTAAAATTGCACTGTGCTCCACTTATCGCAGATGCGATCTGATCTTCGCTTCGACTCCCAATTGGTCTCAATGTGTTCGCCGAATACAAAGTGGGGAACAGAGGACACACCCGCCTCTGCTGCATGGGCAGCCTCCTGCGTAACGAGCTGGTGTTGCGCGGGATCTTGCGTGATTGCGCGAGCGTCCGCAATGAAGTGGTCACTTAGGGCTCACCTGCGTAGAAGCGGCAGCAACTGGTTACCCTGGCGTTTGATCTCCGCGAGGTAGGGCGTATCGGAGAGCACGAAATGGGTGATGCCCAGATCCTCGTACTTGCTCAGGGACTTGGCGACGTCGGCCGCCGAGCCGACCAGCCAGGTCGTGCCGGCGCCGCCACCGCCGTATTTGCCGGGGGCGGTGTAGAGGTTGTCGTCCAGGACGTCTCCCGATCGATGCAGGTCGAACAGTCGCTGCTGGCCGACCGCGACTGCCCTGCGATGATCGCTCCAGCCGGCGCCATTGCCCTTGGCCATCTCTGCCACCTTTGCTTCGGCGTCGGCCCAGGCCTGCTCGGTGGTGTCGCGCACCAGCGTGGTGATCCTGAGCCCGAACTCGAGTGGCGGCAGATCTCGATCAAGCTCCCGGCTCAGCGCCTGCAGGCGCGCGATGCGCTCGCGGACACCATCGAGCGGCTCTCCCCAGAAGAGCTGGACATCCGCTTCGGTGGCCGCGACGCGCTCGGCCGCCTCGGAAGCGCCGCCGAAATAGAGCTTCGGGTGGCGACGATCGCCGTGCGCCTCGATGCGCGGCACGACGGTCGAACCCGCGACGCCGAAGTATTCGCCGTCATAGCTGACGTTTTCCTCCGTCCAGAGCCTGCGCACCAGCCGCATGAATTCCTTGGTGCGAGCGTAGCGCTCTGCCTGGTCTCCCTCCCGGTCGCCATAGGCCGAGAGATTGTCGAGGCCGGAGACGATGTTGACACGGACACGCCCGCCAGTGAGATGGTCGAGGGTGGCGGCGGCCGAGGCGAAGTTCGCGGGTCGCCAGTAACCCGGGCGGATCGCTATCAGCGGTTCGAACGTCGTCGTGCGTGCCGCAAGTGCAGCGGCAAGGGTAAATGTGTCCGGTCTGCCCCAACCCGTTCCGATCAGCGCACCCTTCCAGCCATGCTCCTCGAGCGCCCTGGCGTGTTCCGTCAACGTGGCCAGGCTGTTGTGATGTTCAACCACGGAATCGCCGCGATGCCCCGGCCTCGTGTCGTTCGGTATGTACCAGAGGAATTCGCTGTCTTTGCTCATCGTCGGCCTGTGCTTGTGAAATCAAATAGTAAAACCGGAGATCGGCGTCCCGCTATCGTGATGCGAGACGACCGAGTGCGTTGCGGGCGGCGATCGTCCGGATCATGTGGCTCTGCGGGGCATGGGAGCGGCCGGTGATGGCGTCTCGATGGTGGCGCTCGAGCTGGAAATCACGATTGAGGCCAGGGTTTCCGGCGAGCTCGAGAGCGAGGCTGGTGATCGCCACCGCATTGTCGATGACGACGTGGCGGACATGCATGCCGTCCATTCCAACGACCCTGCCAGGGTCGACGTCTTCGCCGAGCGAGCGCAGCAATCGGGCATTGGTTGCAAGGCGGACTTCGATCTCTCCCAGCCCATCCTGAATGCGCGGAACCGTCGATAGCGGAGCGCCGAGGCTTGCCGGCGTATGGTGGGCGGCGAAGGCGAGCACGCGGTCGCGGGCGGAAAGCGCCACGCCGTGGTAGACCGCTGATATCAGCGAGAAGAAGAAGGCGGTTGCATGTTCTTCGCGGCGCAGCGGTTCGGAAGCCGGCTGGGCTTCGATGATGTCTTCGAGTGGAACGGCGACATTGTTAAGGATGATATCGTCGCTGGCTGTCGCATGCATACCGGCGGCATTCCATGCCTTTTCAAACTGCAGGCCGGGGCTGTCGGTCGGAACGAGGAAGGAGGCCAGTCTCGGCTCCTCCTCGTCGGTCAGTGCCAGCAGCGACACCCATTTCAGTACGGGTATGCCTGTCACGTAGCTCTTGTGGCCGCTGATGCGCCAGACGTCACCGTCTCGGCGCGCGATGGTCTCGGGCAGCGCGCCGTGGGCGGGAGAGCCGATGCGCGGCTCGGCCTGGGCAGCATTGATCAGAGCCGGCCCAAGCCGATTGGCCGTGAGTACCCGCTCGGCAAGGTGGTCCGGCCACTTTGCGAAGCGGCGCAGGCTGTAGTGGCTATTGTAGTGCATGGCGAGCACGAGCGCGGTCGAAGGTTCGCCGCGCGCGATCTCGCTGATGACGGCCTGCGCCTCGGCAAGGCCGGCGCCATGGCCGCCGTGCTCAGCCGCCGTCACCAGTCCGAGCAGGCCGGCGTCGAAGAGACGGGTGAAGTTCTCGAATGGAAAATCTCCCGTCTTGTCGTAATGCGCGGCGCGTCCGGCGAAGTCGACGGCGAGCCGTCGTGCCTTGTCCACCGGATCGATTTTTTCCTGAAGCATGGTTGTTCAATCTCCCGGTTCAGGCCACGGCACGCCTGTTGAAGCTGTCGACATGACGGCGGTCGACCCAGTCGGCGATGTCGAAGTCGGCGGCGAGGAAGCCGAAGTCGCGCAGAAAGTTCTTGTAGTGGCCGATCGCATCCACCAGTTCGGGCTGCAGGCCAAGGCCAAGGTGCTTGTGGATGTCGGGGCCATTGGCGGCGACAACCTGCTCTTCGGTGGCGCCGGCCTCCCGCGCGACGAAGCGCCTCGTTTCCTCGGGATGCGCTTCGGCCCATGCGCTGGCCTTAAAGATCGATTCAAGCAGGCGGGCGACGAGATCCGGCCGATCGTCGGCCAGAAGCTCGTCCACCGTCAAAACGCGCGGCGAGCCAGAGTTGATGCGGATCTTGGGATCGGGGTGGAAGCCGAACTCGGCCACCTCAACGGCGCCAATCAGGTTGGCGACATTGATGCCGGCCGTGCCCTTCACATAGATTGCGTCGACGTCACCACGAATGAGGGCTGCAACTTCCTCGCCATAGGGCTGCCTGCGCTTCAGCCCGAAGAGAGACGGGCCTTCCTGCGTCGAGAGCACGGAATCGGAAAGCGCGATATCGATGATCTCCACAGCGTCGAGCGCCAGCCCGTCAAGCGACAGCGCCGAAAGCAGCCCCTTCAACGCGGTGGCGCGCATGAAATCGACGATGCCTTCCGGGCGACGGGCAATGCCGAAACGGCGCCCCTTCAGGTCCTTCGTGGTCTTGATGCCGGTTTCCGGCAGGGTGATGATCGCCTGGAATTCATCGGTCCAGGTGATGCCGACGAGGCGTGTCTTGCGTCCCTCAGAGCGCGCGCGGATCGGCGGAACGTTGCCGCCATGGCGGAACGACCAGTCGAGCGTGTGGTTGAAATGGCTCTGGCGGATGTTGCGGTCGGGTGAATCGATGATCGACTTCAACGTCACGCCGTCCTTGCGGAAGTTTTCCTCGAGATAGCCGAGTTGCGCGGCAAGGCCGACGGGCGTCGGCACCGGGCAGCGCGTGTACCAGATTTCGGAAATGGCATTGCCTGTTGTAGCTGGGCTTGTCATGGCGTTCCTCCTAGTGGCGCAGGCCGGCTTGCTTCATCAGGGGCAGGACGTCGGTGCCGAAGAATTCGAGATCGTCGCGGAAGTCGAAGAAGCTGAGCTGCAGGCCGTCGACGCCGGCCTCCTTCAGCTTGACGAACTGATCGACCACCTGTTCGGGCGAGCCGATGACGCGGATATTGCCGCCGATGGCGCGGTAGGGATCCTGCGGATCGCGTCCCTTCCAGGCATGGGCATCCGAGTTCAGCGACTGGAAGCCTTGCGGCGAGCGTTGGTCGGCATGGGCGACGATGCGGTCGGCGAGTTCCCACGCCTCCTTCTCCGTCGGCCGGCAGATCACCATCGGATTGAGCAGCGTGCGCACAGTACGGCCGACGCTGATTGCCGAATCCTTGACCCGCTTCGTATGCGCCGGCAGCGAATCCAGTGCGCTGTTGATGTCGGCGCCGGTCGGACTGGTGATGAAAACGATATCCGAATAGCGACCGGCAAAGGCAATTCCGGCATCCGAACCGGTGGCGTTGACGAGGATCGGGCGGCCGAAGTTTGGCTTCGGCGTGACGAAGCCGCCGCCGAGCTTCCAGCTGCTTTCGCCTTCGAAGGAGAAGTTCTCGCTGTCGCTCCAGAGGCGCTGGACGACTTCGAGGAATTCGGCGGCCAGTTCGTAGCGCTTGTCGTGCTCGATGCGCGGCCAGCCGAACATCTCGTGCTCGACCGCCCGGTGGCCGGTGACCACGTTAATGCCCCAGCGACCGCCGGTGATATGGTCGAGCGTCGCGCCGA
Source organism: Rhizobium sp. RHZ01 (assembly GCF_014851595.1). Classification (NCBI taxonomy): domain Bacteria; kingdom Pseudomonadati; phylum Pseudomonadota; class Alphaproteobacteria; order Hyphomicrobiales; family Rhizobiaceae; genus Rhizobium; species Rhizobium sp. RHZ01. Next base: position 41,914 of record NZ_JACUZZ010000039.1, on the reverse strand, counting down.
ACTTTGCCAGATGCAGCGGATGCCATGGACCATAAAGGACATGCATGGTCGAGATGAGCATAATCTTCTTGGTGAGGCCCGCCAGCGCCGCCGTCGACACGAAGCTATCCAGCGCCTGGCCGTCGAAGACGCCGCCATAGCCGCCCTTCGGCAACCATTGCGACAGCGCGAAGACGAGGTCGAAGCCGAGTTCCTCCGCCCTCAACGTCAAGGCCTTGTTGTAATCGAAGCGCCAGTCGGTCGATCGCTCGAGCGTCGATTGCGTCCAGCCCCCGGCCTGAATCGGCAAGAAGAGGCCGAGGAGTACGGGCTGCTTCAGCGCCTGGGATAGCGGGCTTTCCGGGAAGTCGGTGGGTGCGGCAAACTTCGGCAGGCCGACGATCGATCCGGGGGGATGTTGAATGGTCATGAGTATATTCCTGCTGGTTTGGCGTCAGGATGCTGCGACGTAGGCGAAGGCGAGGCTGCCTGCGATGCCTTCGCCGCCGACGGTGTGATCGGAGATGCGTTTGTTGTAGATCGTCAGTTCCGGCTGGCTGACGATGTCGATCGCGGGCACGTCGTCGACGAGGATTTGCTGGATCTCGCGCCACTGCTCGACACGCTTTGCCGGATCGACTTCGATCGCTGCGGCTTCGAGCAATTCATCGACCCTGGGATTGCTGTAGGCCGCGCCGTTCGAGAAGGGGACGCCAGGCTTGAAGTTCTTGCTCCAGTAGAGGCGCTGAACGCCGACCGTCGGGTCGAACAGGTTGCTCATGCCTTCGAAGGCGAAGTCGAAATCGCGGTCGGTGTAAATGCGCTTGGTGTAGGTCGCGAAATCCTGGCTGCGGACCTTGGCGTCGATACCCACCTTGGCAAGCGCCTGGCGGATATACTCCGAACCACGCGGATAGGTTTCGCCACTCGGCACGAAGTCGAGATTGATGTGCGCACGGATGCCGTCTGCGCCGCGCGGGAAGCCTGCTTCATCGAGAAGCTTCTCGGCCGCGGCGAGATCGATCGGATAGGTCTTGAGATCCGGCACGAACCATTTCGCGAGGTTGGGATTGATCGGGCCGGGGATCGCGGCGCCGTAGCCGTAGTTGATGGTGTTGAGAATGACGTTGCGATCAATGACGTGCGCAAAGGCGCGACGCACCCTCACGTCCTTGAAGAACGGGCGCTCGAGGTTGAATTCGATGCGGCTGACGCCGTTCTGGTATTGGTAGCCCTTGGTCTCGAAGGCGAGCCCTTCGGCGCTCTGCAGCCGTTCGAGGTCGCTGAGCGGCACGGGTGTCGACGGCGCCAGATCGATTTCTCCGGTCTCGATCGCGATCGAGCGGGCGGCGGCATCAGGAATGAAACGGATGATCAGCTGGTCGAGATAGGGGCGGGGCTGATCCCAGTAATCGGGGTTGCGTTCGTAGACGATGTGGCTGCCGCGCACCCATTCCTTGAACTTGAAAGGACCGGTTCCGATAGGCGCAAGATTGGCCGGATTTTCCGCAACCTTGGTGCCTTCGTAGATATGGCGCGGCACGATCGGCGTTTCGGAGGCGGCAAGCGCGGTGATCAGATAGGGCGCGGGCTTGGAAAGCTTGAGGATGGCCGTCTGTGCATCGGGCGTTTCGATGTCGGTGAGATTGAGGAAGGTGTTGCGGCCGCGCGGGTGCACTTCCTTCAGGGTCTTGATCGAGAAGGCTACATCGGCGGAGGTGAAGGGCTGTCCGTCATGCCATTTCACGCCGTCGCGCAGCTTGAAGGTGTAGGTCAGGCCATCGGGGCTGACAGTCCACTCCTTGGCCAGCAGCGGTTTCGGATTGAGGTCGAAGTCATAGGTGAGAAGGCCTTCAGTGGTCTTCGGCGAGACATAGACCGCGTTATAGGCCGTATGGGCGATCGTCGTCAGGACGGGCGGCTCGGCGGCCAGCAGAAGCGTTGCCGTGCCGCCGCGCGTTGCGGTGGCTGCGAAGGCGGGAAGCCGTGCTGTCGCGGTGACGCCGAGTGCGACCGAGGCCAGAAGAAAGCTGCGGCGCGTGGGTGCGGGAAATAGTGACATCTTGTTCAGCCCTCGTGATTCAGGGGCCGTCACGGCCCGCTTCAGTGTCATTCCGCGGATCGAGCCTGCTTTAGAGATTTTTGCCCCGTGACTGCTTTGAAGTGGGAAGAAAACCTACGCAGTGTCGATATGCGGTATTAAGTTTCCAAAAGCGCGCCAAATGGCTGCATCGTTGGAATTATTTACCAATATGGATTTGACAAAACCCACAGAATTAGTCAACTACTGAGCGACGAGACGAGGTGAATTCTTTTCAGATCGCGAGGTGGGGCACATGTCGGCTTTAAGGCGGATCGGTCGAACGATCAGCAGGACGATCATTCAGGCCGTGCCCACGATGCTCGGGATCGTCATCCTCAATTTCTTCCTGCTGAAGCTGGCGCCTGGCGATGCGGCCGATGTGATGGCGGCGGAATCCGGCTCGGCCACAGTCGAGACGATGGCGGCACTGCGCGAGCGCTTCGGGCTTGATAACCCGATCCTTGTTCAGCTTGCCAACTATCTGAACAACCTCGCGCATTTCAGCCTTGGCTTTTCGCCGCGCTACGGCATGCCGGTCGCCGATCTGATCGGCCAACGGCTGCCGGGCACCCTGGTGCTGATGCTGGCGGCATTGGCGATTGCAATTGCCGTCGGACTGCTGCTCGGTTCGCTGATGGCCGCCTTCTCCGGGCGCCTTCCCGATCGTATAATTTCCGTCGTCTCTTTGCTCTTCTATTCGATTCCCGGCTTCTGGATCGGCCTGATGCTGATCCTGCTCTTCTCGGTCAAGCTTGGATGGCTGCCGAGCGGCGGAGACAGCACGATTGGCTCGCGGCTGACAGGGTTCCCGGCGCTGCTCGACAGGGCGCGCTACATGGTGCTGCCCGCAACCTCGCTCGCGCTTTTTTACCTTGCGATCTATGCCCGCCTGACGCGCGCCTCGATGCTCGAAGTCAAGTCGCAGGATTTCGTGCGAACCGCGCGCGCCAAGGGTGTCTCGCCCTTCGTGTTGACGACGCGACACGTCCTTCGCAACGCTCTGATCCCTATCACCACCATGGCCGGCATGCACTTTGGCGGGATGCTGGGCGGCGCGGTCGTGGTCGAGACCGTCTATAGCTGGCCCGGCCTCGGGCGCCTTGCCTTCGAAGCCGTCATGGCGCGCGATTTCAGCGTGCTGCTCGGCATTCTCCTCCTGTCTTCCTTCCTCGTGATCGTCGCAAACGCAGCCGTCGACCTGCTGCAGGCGTGGATCGATCCTCGAATTGGAGCAAGCCGATGAATACTCAAAAACTTGGAACACTGGCCGGCCAGGCGATAGACTTCGCGCCACAGAAAAAGGTCGAGCGCGATCAACCAGCACCGGAAGCGCCCAAGCAGCCGCGCTGGACACATATCCACGCCCCCGACGTCCGTGCCTCTGTTTCGGGTACGGCCTGGCGCGGCATGCGTCGGGAATTGAAAGTCTTCCTCGGCAACTACAATGCACTCTTCGGTACAGGCATTCTGCTGCTCGTTGCCCTGTCGGCGTTGTTGGCGCCGCTTCTCTTTCCCGGCGATCCGCTCGAAATGGTTGCGCGCCCCTTCCTGTGGCCCGGGCAGAACCCTGCTTATCCGCTGGGCACGGATTCCATGGGCCGCAATGTGCTTGCCGGCATCGTTCACGGCGCCCGGATATCGCTGACCGTCGGGCTGGCGGCCACCGCGCTCGGCTTGACTGTGGGGATCGCCATCGGCGCCGTCGCCGGCTACTTCGGTGGTCTGATCGACGATATCCTCGTCAAGTTCATCGAGATCTTCCAGACCATTCCGAGCTTCGTGCTGCTCGTCGTTCTCGTGGCAATCGCCCAGCCGACGACAGCGACCGTGACCATCGCCATCGCGATCGTCTCTTGGCCGACGGTGGCGCGACTGACGCGCGCGGAATTCCGGGCCATTCGCGAGAAGGACTATGTGCAGGCTGCCCGCAGCCTCGGCTTCGGCCATTCCCGCATCATCTTCCGCGAGATCCTTCCCAATGCGCTGCCGCCACTGATCGTCACCTCTTCGGTAATGGTGGCAAGCGCGATCCTGATGGAATCGGCGCTCTCCTTCATGGGGCTTGGCGATCCCAACCGCGTCTCCTGGGGCTCGATGATTGGGGCAGGGCGCGATGTCATCCGCACCGCCTGGTACCTGACGGCGCTTCCCGGTCTTGCGATCGTCTTCACAGTGCTTTCGCTCAACCTGATCGGCGATGGTCTGAACGACGCGCTCAACCCGCGCTTTTCGGAGGATCGGTGATGACGAAACTCCTCGAGGTTTCAGACTTCTCAGTGCGTTTTGGGGCCGCCGAACCTGTGAAGGGTGTCAGCTTTTCCGTCAATCCGGGCGAGATGCTCGCCATCGTAGGGGAATCCGGCTCGGGCAAGTCGTTAACGGCCCTCGGCCTCATCGGCCTGTTGCCGCGGCACGCAAAGGCTAAAGGGCAGATCCGCTTCGACGGGCGTGATCTTGTCGGCCTCCCGGAACGGGACCTGCGCCGCATCCGCGGCCGCGACATCGCCATGATCTTTCAGGAGCCGATGACATCGCTCAATCCGGTGCTGACGATCGGCAATCAGATCATCGAAGTGCTGCGCATTCATGAGGATCTCAACCGGCGTCAGGCCCGAGAGCGCGCCATTGCGCTGTTGGATCTCGTCAGCATTCCAGAAGCCCGCCGCCGTATCGACGAGTATCCGCACCAGCTTTCCGGCGGCATGCGCCAGCGCGTCATGATCGCCATCGCTGTTGCCTGCAATCCGAAACTGCTGATCGCCGATGAAGCGACGACGGCGCTTGATGTGACGATCCAGGCGCAGGTGCTGCAGCTGCTCGATAATCTTCGGGTGCAGCTGAACATGGCCGTCATTTTGATCACCCACGATCTCGGCATCGTCGCGCAATGGGCCGATCGCGTCGTCGTCATGTATGCCGGGCGCAAGATCGAGGAGGGACTTCCGGGCGAGGTGTTCGAGAGGCCGTACCATCCCTACACGAATGGCTTGCTGTCGGCTTCGCCGCGGCTGAAGGCGGACTATCACTACCGCGACGGACCGCTCTCGGAGATCCCGGGCTCGATCGTTTCGGCTGCCGGCGAGAAGGGCTGTTCGTTCCGTCCGCGTTGTCCGGTCGCCCGGCCCTCCTGCGCCTCCGTCGTACCGCAACTTATCGCACTGCCGGCCGGCCGGCAGGTGGCGTGCCCCTATGTTCCAGCCATTGCGGAGAACGCCAATGTCGCTTCTGTCGGTTGATCGGCTTTCGACCCATTATCCCGGAGCCGCTGGCACCGTGCGCGCCGTCGATGGCGTGTCGCTTGATATCGCCGAAGGCGAGACGGTGGCGCTGGTCGGCGAGTCCGGCTGTGGCAAATCCACACTCGGCAAGTCGCTGGTGCGGCTCGTCGATCCATCGTCGGGGAGCGTCACTTTCAAGGGCAGGGACGTCACCGCCATGGCGGGGCGCGAACTGCAGTCGGTCCGGCGCAGCATCCAGATGATCTTCCAGGATCCGTTTGCCTCGCTTAACCCGCGGCAGACGATACGCACCATCCTAACGGCTCCTCTCGCGGTTCACGGTATCGGCGAGCGCAAGCAGCGCGAGGCGATCGCCGCGCAGATGGTGGCCCATGTCGGCCTGCCGGCGGATTCGCTCGATCGCTATCCACATGAGTTCTCCGGCGGCCAGCGCCAGCGTATCGGCATTGCCCGTGCGCTCATCCTGCAGCCGGAACTCGTCATCTGCGACGAACCTGTTTCGGCGCTTGACCTCTCGATCCAGGCGCAGATCCTCAATTTGCTGGTCGAGATGAAGACGGAGCTATCGCTTTCCTATCTCTTCATCTCTCACGATCTCTCGGTGGTTCGCTATTTCGCCGATCGCGTGCTCGTCATGTATCTCGGCCGCATCGTCGAGAGCGCTCCGACGAGCGAGCTGTGGAAGGGCGCCAAGCATCCCTATACGCAGGCGCTGCTCGCCGCCGTGCCCGATCCGTCGCGGCGCAAGCAGGCCGCGCCCATATCAGGCGATCTGCCGAGCCCGCACAATCCACCGGCCGGCTGCCGCTTCCATACGCGCTGTCCGCTCGCCACCGATATTTGCCGGTCCGCAGATCCGGCATTCCGCCAGTTCGGCAGCGGCCACGCCGCCGCCTGCCATCACGCTCAGTAAGAAGGAGAATACAATGGTCGATTATCGTTATCTCGGGCGCAGCGCGCTCAAGGTGTCACCGCTCAGCCTGGGAACCATGATGTTCGGGGGCCCGACGCCCGATGACGTCGCGTTCCGCATCATCGACAAGGCCCGCGAGCAGGGCATCAACTTCATCGACACCGCCGACGTCTATCACGACGGCAAGTCGGAAGAGGTCGTCGGCAAGGGCATCAAGGCGCATCGCGATCACTGGGTTCTGGCGACGAAGTTTGTCAATTCGCATAAGAAGGGCCCGAACCTCGGCGGTCATTCCCGCAAGTGGGTCATCGAGACCGTCGAGAATTCGCTGCGCCGTCTCAACACCGACTATATCGACATCCTCTATTTCCACCGCGCTGTCTTCGATGCGCCGCTGGAAGAGCCGGTGCGCGCGATCGCCGACCTGATCCGCGCCGGCAAGCTCCGCTACTTCGGCGTCTCCAACTTCCGCGGCTGGCGCATCGCCGAAGTCGCGCAGTTGGCCGATGAACTTGGCATCGATCGTCCGGTCGCAAGCCAGCCGCTCTACAACATCGTCAACCGCACCGCCGAAGCCGAGCAGCTGCCGGCGGCCCATCACTATGGTCTCGGCGTCGTCTCCTATTCGCCGCTGGCCCGCGGTGTCCTGACGGGCAAGTACGAGCCGGGCAAGGAACCGGCCGCCGATACCCGCGCCGGTCGCGGCGACAAGCGTATCCTCGAGACCGAATGGCGTCCTGAATCGATCGCCATTGCCTCCGAGATCGCTGCCCACGCTACCCGCAAGGGCGTCTCTCCGACCGAGTTCGCGCTCGCCTGGGTGCTGAACAACAAGCTGATCTCGGCGGCCATCGCCGGTCCGCGCACGGAAGAGCACTGGGACAGCTACATCCGCGCGCTCGACGTCAAGCTCGACGCTGAGGACGAGGCGTTGGTCGACCGACTTGTCACGACGGGCCATCCCTCGACGCCCGGCTTCAACGATCCGAGCCATCCGGTCGAAGGTCGCGTGCCGCGTAGCGTCGCAGGCGGTGCCGACAATGTCGTGCCGCTGACACGCGCGGTCGCCTGATCATGACTTCAGGGATCCGCCGATATGGCGGGTCCCTTCTTTTCTTTTTCCGGCCGAGAAGGTTCCCGCATGCCGAATACCGCTCCTTCAGCACTGTCCGCCACCCCGAAACCTGCGGAGGCGGTGAACGATCTCTCGACGCTATTGGCAAAAGTTCCTGATCTGGCGGCCGAAATCGCGAAGGAGGCGGCAAGACGCGATCTGGAAAGGGAGCTTCCATTCGAGGCCTTCCGCCTGTTCAAGGAGGCGGGTCTGGGGGCGCTGCGCATTCCTGTGGCGCTCGGCGGTCCGGGTGGATCCGTTGCCGACTACATCGAAACGATCATGGCGATCGGCGCCGCGGATTCGAATGTCGCTCACGCGCTGCGCAGCCATTTCAATTTCACCGAAAGCCTGATCCTCAGCCCCAGCACTGCTATCGACCGCACACAGCTCAGTCGCGTTCTCTCGGGCAAGCTTTTCGGCGGAGCTCATACGGAGCAGGGCACCAAGCGGCCGGGCGAGGTGACGACACGTTTGACGAGATCGGGGGATAGTTACCGTCTCAACGGCCGCAAATGGTATGCGACGGGCACGGCGTTCTCGGACTTCGCATCATTCAGTGCGAAGAACGATGACGGTGAGTTCGTGAGCGTTTTGCTTCCGGTCGATCGTCCCGGCATCACCATTCTCGACGACTGGGATGGCATGGGCCAGCGGCTGACCGCGAGCGGTGGTGTTCTGCTCGAAGACGTCGAGGTACTGCCGCATGAAATCTCCACGCGCGGCCTCAACACGCTCGTTGGACGCCACACCTCGACCTTGCGGCAGCTGCACCTTGCGGCGTCAATGGCGGGCGCTGTGCGTGGCGCGCTCGCCGAAGGGACGGAATATGTGCGCCGCCAGGCCCGCTCGGCAGCCCATAGCGCGGCAGAAACCGCCAGTGCGGATCCCTTCGTCCAGAAGATTCTCGGTGAGGTCGCCGCCGGCTCCTTTGCCGTCGACACGTTGATCCGTGAAAGCGCGCGTGCGCTCGACAAGACGGCCGCCGCGTTCGCCGCAGGCGATCCGCAGGCGCTGGAGACCGCGTTGATCGAGAGCGCGCTGACGACTGCACGCACACAGATCGTGGCTTCGCAGATTGCACTGGCGGCCGCAACCAACGTCTTCGAACTCGGCGGCGGCTCCGCGACGTCGCGCCATCTCAATCTCGATCGGCACTGGCGCAACATCCGCACCGTGCTCAATCACAATCCCTTGCTGCACAAGGCGAGGGTGGTCGGTGACTTCTACATCAACGGAACCACGACACACCTGGAAGAAGGTAAGGTCTTCTAGTCCCTGCCGCGCAGCGATCGCCACGGAGCCACCATGAGCAAGCTCGATATCGTCGATTTCCATACGCATTTCCTGCCCGAAGGCTGGGAGGTCTACCGCGCGCCCGGTCGCCCGCTCGATCCGCTGTGGGCACGGATCGGCACGAAGATCTCCGATATCGATGCGCTGATCGCAGATAGCGATGCGGCCGGTATCTCGCGCCGCGTGATCGGGGTCGCGCTGTCGATCGTCGCGGCACCTGATGCCGATCTTGGCGCGGTCAGCCGCAAGCTGAACGACGACCTAGCAGCGACGGTTGCGCGCCATCCCGATCGGCTTTTCGCGCTGGCGACCGTGGACACCTTCGGCGGAGAAGAGGCGGCGGTCGAGGCACGGCGCGCCATCGTCGACCTCAATCTGTCCGGCCTATTTCTCGACAGCGCGAGAGGTGACAGGTTGATCGATGCGCCGGAAGCCCGGCCCGTCCTGAGGGTTGCTGCGGAGCTCGGCGTTCCCGTCTTCCTGCATCCCATCAACCCCGAGCCGCTTTCAACGCAGCTGTCCGGCCTCGGCAGGCTCGGGACCCGCTTAAGTCGTGGCACGATCAACGCCGCCGCCGCGATCTCGCTGGTGACGTCGGGCGTCTTCGACGAATTGCCGGAACTTCGGGTCGTCATTACCGCGCTCGGGATTTCGGCACTCGCCCTGACCGGCCCCTTCGGCGAACTGCCGTCCATTTTCGCGGAGGCGCCAGCGGGCAAGCGGCGTCACCTCTATATCGACATCATGCCGTTGGAAGCACGCTTCATCCGCTTCGTGACCAGTCTCGTCGGCGCCGACCATGTTCTGACCGGCAGCGACTGGCCGATCCTTGGGCACGATCCGACGCAGGACGGACTGGCCGCAGCCTTTGCGGCGGCAGGACTGGGCGAGCGTGAAGCCGAACTGATTGCCAGCCGAAACGCCCTCGAACTGCTGAATGGGCGCCATCGCAGTCGCGACAAGCTGATCGCATAAGGGCGTCCGCCCGTTCTCATATCCCGACATATCACGCCCCACCGACGCCGGTGGGAGAGGAGGTCTATTGCGCATCGATCGTATTCCGCATCACTCCGTTGCCATTGTCGGCGGGGGCTTCGCCGGGGCGCTGACGGCGCTCAAGCTGCTCGACCAGACCGAAGTGCCATTGGCGATCACCATCATCGAGCGACGAGAGGAGCTTGGGCGAGGTGTTGCCTACAGCACACCCGATCCGGCCCATCTGGTGAACGGTCCGGCTGAAATCTTCTCCCTCTATCCAGAGGATCCAGGCCATCTCTCGCGCTGGCTCGTCGAGAATGGCCCGGCCTACGGCTGGACGCCTCCCGCCGAGGCGGGCACAAGCAGTCCGCCGCGTTACCTCTATGGAACCTATGTCCGTGACGAGCTCGCGCGTGCGGTCGCGAACGCGCGGCTCGGTTCGACGCTAAGGCATATCCGGTCGTCGGCATCCGGGCTGGTGGCAACGCCGAGCCGGATCCGCATTACCACGGCTGACGGTACCTCTGTGGAGGCGGATGAGGCCGTGCTGGCCCTTGGCGTTTTCCAACCGCGCCTGTCGGCCGCCGAGGCTCAACTCGCCGGTCACCCGCGTTTTGCAGCCAATCCGTGGGACGCACTGGCGCTCGACCGTCTGAAAGGCTGCGAGGAAATTCTCCTGATAGGTTCGAGCCTGTCGATGGTCGATGCCGTGGCCAGCATGGAGGCGCGGGGTTATCGCGGCCGCTACCGCGTGATATCGCGCCGTGGCCAGTTCGTGGAGGGTCGCAGGACTGTCGACGCAGCGCGCGACTTTCTGGCCGATGGCCCGTTGCCATCAACCGCGCGCGAACTGTTGTCGCGCGTCAAGGCTGAACGGCGGTCGATTTCGGCTGAGGGTGCAGACTGGCAAGGGCTGCCCTTGGCGATCCGCCCCCATATTCTCTCGCTGTGGCAAGGGGCCAGCGATCGTGAGCGTCTGCGGTTCACCCGGCATCTCAGGGCCTACTGGGACGTTACCGCGCATCGCTCGGCGCCGGAAAGCCACGCGATTATCGAGCGGGTGATTTCGGAAGGTCGGCTGGAGCATGGCCGCGCCCGTATCCTTGGATTTGCCATTGAGGGCAGCGAGATCACCGCCAGCCTGAAGACAGCGACAGGCGTTGGGACGGTGCCGTTCGACGGCGTGATCGATTGCCGTGGCCATCAGTTGCATGATTGGCGCCGGGTATCCGACCCCTTCGTGAAGAGCCTGCTCGCGAGCGGCGAGGTTCGCCCTCACAGCACCGGCTATGGCATTGATGCGACGCCGGCGGGTGATCTCATCAACGAGGAGGGGCTCGTCCACCGTAATCTCAGCGCCATCGGCCATCCGCTGCGGGGCGTTGCATGGGAGTCGAGTTCGATCACCGAGCAGCGCGCCCAGGCGATTGCACTCGCCGATCGTATCCTCACGAAATTCACGCCCGTCCGCGTCGCGTGATCTCACCTCCAAAAGCAAAAGGGGCGCATCGACGATGCGCCCCTTTCCTGTGCAGGTCCTGCCGCCGCACCTCAGCCTTCGCCGTCCTTGATGTAGACATCAGCGAAGTTGGACTGCACACCCTCGGCCCCGATCGTGTGGTTCTTGACCCGCTTGTTGAAGACGGTGACGTTCTCCAGTGAAATCAGGTTCACCACCGGCACTTCGTCGGCAACGATCTTCTGGAAGGCGAAGAATTGCTGCTTGCGTTTCGCATCGTCGATCTCGACGGATGCGGCTTCGAGCAGCTTGTCCACCTCCGGGTTGTTGTAGTGACTGGCGTTCGAGAAGGGCAGGCCGAGCTTGAAATTCTTCGACCAGTAGATGCGCTGCACGCCAAGCGTTGGATCGAACTGGTTGCCGAGATATTCGGCCGTCACGTCGAAGGCACGGTCGGTGTAGACCTTCTTGATGTAGGTGGAGAAGTCGTAGGAATCGATCGTGGCGTTGATGCCGATGCGCGTCAGGTTCTGCTTCAGATATTCGGCGACCCGCTTGAAGCCTTCGTTGTAGGAATTGTGGGTCAGTCGCAGGTTGAAGCGGACGCCGTCTGCTCCGCGCTTGTAGCCGGCCTCGTCGAGCAGCTGTTCAGCGGCTTTCAGGTCGAAGGCGTAGGGCTTGATCGAGGTGTCGAGATAGCGCGGCAGGAAGGTGCTGATCGGGGTCGGCGAAACATGGCCGTAGCCGTACCAGACGGTGTTCAGGATGACGTCGAGGTCGATGGCGTGGGCGATCGCGCGGCGAACGCTGACATTCTTCAGATACTCGTTGTCGAGATTGAAGATCAGCTGCGTCTGGTCGCCCTTGGTCTCGTAGCCGCGTGAATCGACGGCAATGTTCGGCAGTGCCTTCACACGTTCGAGATCGCTCAGCGGAATGGGATTGTCGCCGCCGATATCGAATTCGCCGGTCTCAAAACCGGCGGCGCGGGCCGCGCCATCAGGCACGAAGCGCACAATGACCTGGTCGAGATAGGGTTTGCCGGCATCCCAGTAATCAGGATTACGCTCGAGGATGATATGCGATCCGCGTACCCACTCCTTGAAGACGAATGGCCCCGTGCCGATCGGGGCACTGCCATTCGGATTGGTTGGGACGTCAGCGATCTTGACGCCGTCATAGACGTGCTTGGGCACGATCGGCGACTCGGCCCCGTAGAGAGCACTCAGCAGATAGGGCGCCGGTTTGGAAAGCCGGATCACGGCGGTCAGCGGATCGGGCGTTTCGACCTTTGTGACATTGGCGAAGGTGCCGCGCCCGCGCGGGTGGACCTGCTTCAGAAGCTCGATGGAATAGGCAACATCGTCGGATGTGAAGGGCTTGCCGTCATGCCACTTGACGTTCGGGCGGAGCTTGAAGGTGTAGTTCAGTCCATCGTCGCTGATCGACCATTCCGTGGCGAGCTGTGGTTTCGGCGTCAGATCGAAATCGTAGGTCAAAAGGCCTTCGGTGATCTTCGGACTTACCTTCTGGGTGCCGCCAGCCGTGTGGGCCAGCGTCAGGATCGTCGGCGGCTCCGGCTCGACGATGAAATTTAGCGTGCCGCCCTTTGTCGGCGCCGCAGTCTCGGCGAAGGCGCTAAGCGGCAGGAATGCGGTAAGGCCCGTCGCGGCGAGAAGTTTGTTGAGCTGGCGTCTGCTGATGTCCATGAATACCCCCTGAATTGCGATGGACGCCTCTATCAAAGCGTCGTCGCCGGCATCATCGGGCAGCGTGGAGGAGAATTGGAAGAATGTTTTTCTCCCTGTCCTGAAAAGGAAAACTTCGCGTCCGGGTATCCGGAGTGGGCGTGGGTTGTTGTAATCTACTAAAAATATAGACATTCACAAAAATGAGTTTTTGCATCTCCGATCAATGCTCGCGGCGCAAGAAAATGCTCCGTCGGAAGGGCTGGAAGGAAAGGCGGTTCTCGTCTTCATAGGCAGGTTTGTGGTGCAATCACGCAATGAGCACCTTTGCCGACTCCCGCAGAAAAGCAATCCAGCCCACGCTTGCGCGACTGCCGCCGCTGACATCGCTGCGGGCCTTCGTCGCGACGGCGCGACATCTCAATTTCGTTCGTGCTGCCGAAGAGTTGCATGTGACGTCGGCTGCGGTCGGTCAACAGATCCGCCTGCTGGAAGACTATCTCGGCCAGCCGCTCTTCAACCGGGTGCGTGGCCAGTTGAATCTGACGCCGGCCGGGCTGGCATTGGTGCCTGGACTGACCGGGGCCTTCGATGCGGTTCTGACCGCCATGGCTCAGTTCGTGCAGAGCGATCATGAACAGCCGATCCGCGTTTCGGTCGCCCCGTCCTTTGCCAGCAAGTGGCTCATCCCGCGCCTCGATGCGCTGCGGCGGGCCGCCCCGCGCCTTCAGGTCCTGGTCGATGCGTCGACCCAGTTGACGAACCTTGATGCAGGCGACGCCGATTGCGTGATCCGCTACGGCAGCGGTCCATATCCGGGGCTCATCGTTGACCATCTCTTTTCCGAGGCCGTGCTGCCGGTCTGCAGCCCGGAGTTTGCGGATACGTATGGGCTGTGGGGCAAGCCGGAGGCGATCGAAGACGTGCCGCTGCTGCATGAGGAGGGCGCCGAGCATGACCAATCCTGCCCGGATTGGGGTGGATGGTTGCGCGCCGCCGGGCTTTCCTACCTGCCGTCGCAGGGTGGTTTTCGTCTCAACCAGTCCTCCCTCGTCCTTGATGCAGCGCTGGCGGGGCAGGGGCTGGGGCTCGGCAAGATCCGGCTGGCGGAAGCAGAGATCCGCTCCGGGCGGCTGGTCTGCCCCTTTGGCGTGCCGCAGCCCGTCAGTTCGTCCTATTTCTTCGCCACCACGGCGCATACGGCGCGACTGATGCGCGTCGATCTGTTTCGCGAGTGGTTGCTTGCCGAAGCGCGGGCCTTGCAGACAATGGACGAGATCATCGCGCGCCGTATCCGACCGGCGGCAGACATGATGGCGGCCGAGTAACGTCGTCCCAGACGCCTTGCCTCTACTTGAGTGGGAAGCCCAGCCTGCGCGCGGCCGCGGCTAGCACGTGCCGGCCCTTCAGCGCCTCGACCGTGCCAATACGATTGCGGACCTGATCCGTCCAGTCGATCGCCGGCATCGCCTGCTCCGCCTGAAAGCTTCTCAATGCCTTGTTGTAGCCGGCAAGATCCCGCGCCCGGGCGTCATCCGCATATTGCTCACGATGCAGGACCGTCGATTGCGGCAGGCGTGGCTTTACGCCGGCGGGCTGCGCCGGATCGGGAAAGCCGACCGTCAGGCCGAAGACCGGGAAGACGCCGTCCGGCAAGGCGAGTTCCCGGGCCACCGTTTCCGGATCGTTGCGGATCGCACCGATGTAGCACGTCCCAAGCCCGAGCGATTCAAAGGCAACGACCGCATTCTGCGCCGCAAGTGCCGCATCGATCACGCCAAGCAGAAAGCTCTCGATATAGTCGAGGCCGTCGCCCGCCGAGCCGCCGTCCGCTGCGATCGCCCGAGGCCGGGAAAGGTCCGCGAGCCAGACGAGCAGGAGGGGTGCCTGGGCGATCTGGCGCTGATTGCCGGCAACGGCGTTCAGGCGGTTACGGCGCTCGGGGTCCTCGACGGCGACGACACTCCATGCCTGCAGGTTGGAGGAGCTGGCAGCCGACTGCGCGGCGGCAACGGCAAGTTCGACAGCGGTGTGTGGAACCGGATCCGGCAAATAGCTGCGCACGCTGCGGTGGGAGAGCAGCGTATCGATCGTTTCGTTCCAGTCGCTGCCGAGGTGCTGCGCCTGGCGATAGCGTTCGGCTGATAGCGTCGCCAGCCGGTCGGTGCCGGTTGGTTTTGCCGCAAGGGATGGTGTCATGGGAGCGTCCTTTCCGGGCCGCTATTCCGCCGCGGTGGCGTAGGGGTTGTGGGGTCGCGTGAGGCCAAGGTGATCGCGCAATGTGCGCCCGGTGTATTCGTGCCTGAACAAGCCGCGGCGACGCAGGATCGGAACCACTTCATCGACGAAGACCTCAAGCCCATGCGGCAGCACATCGGGCATGAGGTTGAAACCATCAGCCGCACCGGCGGTGAACCATGTCTCGATATCGTCAGCGATCGCGGCAGGCGTTCCGACAATCGTGCGATGCCCGGTGCCGCCGTTGAGCGCGCGTATCAGGCCTCGAACGGTCAATCCCTGCCGCCGCGCCAGCGCCAACGTGGCCTGGAAGAACGTGTGCCCGCCGTCAGCCGGCAACGGTATGTCCTCAGGCAATGGCTTGTCGAGTTCGAGCTTCTTCTGATCGACCTGCAGGACACCGGCCAGCCGGGCAAGGCTGTACTCCAGCGGAATGAGGTCGCGCAGCTCTTCCTGTCTGCGCCTTGCTTCCGCTTCGGTGCTGCCGATGATGGTGGCGAGGCCCGCAAGCACAAGGATGCTGTTTTCCGGGCGACCGTAACGAGCGGCGCGACGACGCAAATCCCTGGCGTAATCCAGAGACTCTTCGAAGGATTGTGAGGCGGAGAACACGGCTTCGGCATGTTCGGCGGCGAGCGCGCGCCCGTCGTCTGATCCGCCCGCCTGCACGAGAACCGGGTGCCCCTGTGGCGGGCGCGGGATATTGTGCGGCCCATGCACGGAGAAGTGCTTGCCGTTGTGAGCGATCGGATGCACGCGGCCGGGATCGACGAAACGTCCCGTCGCGACGTCGCCGACGAAGGCCTCTTCCTCCCAGCTGTCCCATAGCGCCTTGACCACGGAGGCAAATTCGCCGGCCCGCTCATAGCGGCTCGCATGGGCCACGGGCTTTTCGAGGCCGAAATTCCGGCTTTGCGCCAGATCCGCGCTGGTGACGATGTTCCAGCCCGCGCGCCCGCCGCTGGCATGGTCGAGCGTCGCGAAGCGCCGGGCGATATTGTAGGGCTCGTTGTAAGTGGTGGAGGCCGTGCCGATCAGCCCGATCCGTTCCGTGCTGGCCGCAACAATCGCAAGCACGATCGTCGGTTCCAGCGAAGTCAGTGGGCGGAAGTCGATGCGGTCCGATATGGCCGCCTGGTCGGCCAGGAAGACGGCATCGAAGGTGCCTCGTTCCGCGATGCCAGCGACCTTGATGTAGTGGTTGATGTCGAAGGAGGCGCGCGGGTCGCTGCCTTCCATGCGCCAGGCCGCCGGGGAGAACCCCGAGTGCAGGATATTGATGTTGAGATGAAGCTGCCGTCGGCTCATTGGAATATCCCCGGCTCGGGATAGTCGCCAGTCAAAAACCAGGAGCCGACATTGCGGGTCTTGTACTCTGCCGGATTGTGGAGCGTATGGATGCGGACGTTGCGCCAGAAACGATCGAAGCCGTAGGGGCGCACGGCCGAACGGGCGCCCATCACCTCGAATATTTCGCTGGTGACGTCGAGCGCCACCTTGCCGGCCAGGACATTGGCGGAAGCCACGGCGATCGCGGTCGCGCCGCGCTCCTCTGCCGTGAGCGCCGGGCCCTTGGCATAGGCTGCATCGATGGCGACTGCAGCCCTGTCGGCCAGCGCGGTTGCGGCCTGCACCTTGGTCCAGAGTTCACCGTACTGTCGCTTGATCCACGGGTCGTCCGAATGGCGTTCGACACCGGAGTAGATCCACGGCCGAGACTTCGTGATCGTATAATCCCGCGCTGCGATCAGGGCGCCTTGCGCGCTGCCGATGAAGACGTTGAGGAGAACGCTCTGCTGTTGCTGCGGAATGAGAAGGGCAGCCGGATCCCTGGGGCGTTCCGGCAGGATCTCTTCATCCTTCACCGCCACATCCTTGTAGAGGACGCGACCGCTGCCGGTCTGCCGTTGGCCAATCCCATCCCAATCGTCGGCTATCGTTATGCCGTCGCGATTGGCGGGAATATAGGCGAAGCTGCGGGCGTTTGTTTCCTCGTCCTCCCATGCGACCATCAAATAGTCGGCGACATGCGAGCCGGAGGCGAATGGCCGATAGCCGTTCAAGAGGACGCCACCTTCTATCCTTTTGCCGAAGAGGCTTTTGGAGAAGCTGTTCGTTGTATTGCCCCAAAACCACCGACCCTCGGCTGATTGCCGCAGGATCGCGGCCGATCGTTCGTCGCTGGCCCCCGTCAGGGCATTCTGAATCGGGCTGAAGTGATAGCCGAACAGGTGGCCAAGCGAGCCGTCGACCTTGGCGAATTCGCGCACGATGCGCAGAGCTGTCGAATAGGGTTGTCCCTCGCCACCGAATTCCGTGGGAATGAGGAGATTGACGAGGCCGCTCTCCTTGAGAAGCCGGACCTGCTCCGTCGGCCTCCCGCCCTGTTGATCCCGCTCGACGGCATCGACAGCGAAGATATTCCTGAGTTCGACCGCCTTGGCGAGATAGGGATCGGTCTGGTCCGGCTCGAAGAGGAGGGGAGGTAGCAGGGCTGGTTCGAAGCCTGAGGGCTTTACGGTCATCGTCTTATCTCCGTCAGTCGTGAAGTCGCGGAAAGCCATGCCGCTCTGAAAGCAGATCGAGAATGCGGCTGGTCTTGGAGACGAAGCGCTTGCCTTTCCAGTCCGCAGCATCGGGTGGCGGGTTGGATGCGAGGACCAGCACCGGCAAGGACTGGTTTTCCTCGCCCACCGCCTCGATGACCTGCGTGCGCGGGCGAGGGAAGTGAACTCTCCGCACCTCAATGCGGGCGGCAAGTTCGGGGAAGCTCGAAAGCAAGCCCTCGATCGCGTTGCAATGGGGGCAGACGAAGGTCTGGCCGGGGTGCTTCGGATCCGAGAAGCCGGGAGCGATGAGAAAAAGCGTATCGCGGCTCATGTCTGTTCTCCTTACTCGGCCGCGACTGCGCCGCGATTGACGGCATGGCTGTTTTCGGGGCGCTTGAGGCCGAGGTTTTCGCGCAACGTCGTGCCCTCATATTCATGGCGGAAAAGACCGCGGCGGCGCAGTTCCGGCACCACAAGCTCGATGAAATCCGCAAGGCCACCCGGCATGATCGGCGCCATGATGTTGAAGCCGTCGGCGCCATAATTTTCGAAGCGCTCTTCCAGCGTATCGGCAATGTCAGTTGGCGTTCCCACCACTTGCCAGTGACCGCGCGCGCCGGCGATGCGGAGGTAGAGCTGCCGGATCGTCAGCTTCTCACGCCGGGCGAGGTCCAGAACCAGCGCCTGACGGCTCTTGCCGGCATTCGTCGCAGGCGGATTTTCGGGCACCGGTCCATCAAGCGGATATTCCCTGAGGTCGACGCCGGATAGCTGGGAAATCAGGTTCAACCCGACCTCCGGTTGAATCAGTTCCTGAAGGGATTCGAACTTTTCCTGGGCCTCCGATTGTGTGCGGCCGACGACCGGGAAAATGCCGGGCAGGATCTTCAGGTCGTCATGCGAGCGACCGTATTTGGCAAGCCGTCCCTTGACGTCGGCGTAGAAGCCGGTCGCTTCCTCGAGCGTGATCTGGGCGGCAAAGATGGCTTCCGCCGTGCGGGCGGCAAGCTCCTTGCCAGGTTCGGAGGCGCCCGCCTGGACGACAACCGGTCGCCCCTGTGGCGAGCGCGGAATGTTGAGCGGGCCGCGGACCTTGAAATGCTTTCCAGTGTGATCGAGGCGATGCAGCTTCGCCGGGTCGAAGTAGCGGCCGCTTTCGCGATCCCGCAAGAAAGCATCGTCTTCCCAGCTGTCCCAGAGGCCGAGCACCACATCAGCAAATTCCTCGGCTCGTTCATAGCGGTCGGAATGGAGGATCTGAGCCTCGTGGCCGAAATTGAAGGCGGCGTCAGGGTCGGAGGAAGTCACGAGGTTCCAGCCGGCCCGGCCGCCGCTCAGCCGGTCGAGCGAGCCGAATTGCCGCGCGAGATTGTAGGGATCGGAGTAGCTGGTGGACGCCGTGGCGATCAGCCCGATATTGCGGGTAACGGAGGACAGCGCGGAGAGCAGGGTGATCGGCTCAAAGGGATAGACACCGCTGTGAGCCTTGCGGCTCGCAGCCTCGACATCCTTGATGCGCGCGGCGACACCGTCTGCGAAGAAAATCGTGTCGAACTTCGCCGCTTCGGCGAGCTTAGCCAGTTCCACGTAGTTCTCGAATTCGGTGCCGACGGAGGCTTTCGGATGACGCCATGCGGCCACGTGATGCCCGGTGAAGAGCAGAAATGCGCCGAGTTTGATCTTGTCCTTGCGTCTCGCCATTGCGGTCCCTTTCAGCGATAGATGGCCGGCACGGGAAATTCACCAGTCAGCAGCCATGTGCCGACGGTGCGCTTCTTGTACTCGGCGGGATTGTGGAGCGTGTGCGTTCTGACGTTGCGCCAGAAGCGGTCGAAGCCGTTGGCAATGGTCGCGGAGCGGGCGCCCATCACCTCGAAGATCTCGCTGGAGACGGCAAGTCCGACTTCACCGGCATAGAGGTTGGCCGTCGCGACATCGATCGCGGCTGCGCCACGGCCCGCGGTGGTCAGCGAAGGCCCTTCGGCGTAGGCGGCATCGAGGCTGCGCGCCGCCTTGTCGGCCAGCTCCGTTGCCGCCAGCGTTCGAATGTAGAGGTCGCCATATTGGCGCTTGACCCAGGGGTCGTCGGTGTGCCGCTCGACGCCGGAATAGACCCATGGCCGCGAACTCGTCGCCGTATAGCCGCGGCCTTCCTCCAGTATACCCTGCGCGCTGCCGACGAAGACATTGAGGAGCACGCTCTGCTGGAGGAGCGATGTGAGGGAGGAGTAGGGCGTCAGCGGCACGTCGGGCGAGCTGATCAATTCGTCGTCGTGAACCTCAAGATTCACGAAGCGGACCGTGCCGCTGCCGGTCTGCCTCTGGCCGATGCCGTCCCAGTCATTCACGATGACAATGCCTTCCCGGTCGGCGGGAACGGCGGCGGTCAGCCGGGCGCCGTTTGCATTTTCCCAGGAGATCTGGATGTAATCGGCGATATGCGTGCCCGAGGAGAATGGGCGACTGCCGTTGATGATCCAGCCCGTTGCCGTCCGTTCGCCGCTCGACGTCTTCGACAAGGCGTTCCCGGAATTGCTCCAGATCCAGCCGCCGGCCGCCGAGCCGGTCAGCCATTTCTCTTTCTGCGCCGCCGAGCCGCGAAACAGGATGAGGTTGAGCGGCAGATGATGGTAGCCGAACAGGTGCGCGAGCGAACCGTCGGTCTTGGCAAACTCCCGGACGATACGCAGGATCGTCAGCCATGAGGCGCCCTGGCCGCCATATTCCCTGGCGATCTGCGCGGAGGGCAGGCCGCTAGCCTTCAGAAGCCTGATCTGCTCGACGGGGCTGCCGCCCTGTTTGTCTCTCTCGACGGCATCACGGTGGAACGCCTGACGCAGCTCGGCCGCTTTTACTAGCAACGTGTCGTCAGCATTTGTTTCGAACGGCATTTTGCCTCCGGGAATGACGGTGAAAGGGGCGTTCACCCCTCTATTTCCCGTCAACGGTTGGCTGGCCGGCGGTTCAAGTCCAGAAATATCTGTTTGATTTCACGGAAAGAAATTCTTTCGCCGGCGCGCTCAATTCCTGCGTTTCGTCGGGGTGCTCATCGACGAAAACATCATCCCGTCAAATCGCGGAAATTGAGTAGCTGTTCCTCTGTGGTGCGCCGACTTCGAACAATCGTTCAGACGCAATTATTCTTTCCCGGACGAGAAGAAACTTTCACTTCGGCTTTCGAGGCACAGAACTGAAGCTTCCCCTCAGCGGACCACAATCCAAACCCGAGAGGAGCTCTTCGCGTGTCCATCAACCGTCGCAGTTTCAACCAGCTGATGTTGCTTGCAAGCGCCAGCACCCTCATCCCGTCGATCTCCTTTGGACAAGGCGCTGCACCGGCGACGGGCGGCACCTTGAACTGGCTCTACCGGGTGGATCCGGGCAATGCTCTCTTTGCCATCAACACGTCGTCGGGCACCGGCCAGGCGATCGGCCCGAAGATCGTTGAGGGCCTGCTCACCTTCGACCTCGATGTCAGGCCGCAGCCGCTCCTGGCAACGGAATGGGCGGTCTCCGATGACAATCTTCGCTACACATTCAAGCTTCGCAAGGGCGTGAAGTGGCACGACGGCAAGGACTTCACATCCGATGACGTCGCCTTCTCGATCTTCCGACTGAAGGAAGCGCATCCGCGCGGTCGCATCACCTATCAGAACGTGGTGGCGGTCGAGACGCCGGATCCGCTCACCGCGATTATCGTGTTGTCGAAGCCTGCCCCGTTCTTGCTTGCTGCGCAGTCGAGCTCGGAATCGCCGATCGTGCCGAAGCACATCTTCGAGAAACTGGCGCCGGGTGACGGGCAGACGCTGCAGACCGCGATCGGCACAGGCCCCTTCAAGCTGACGGAATGGGTGGCCGGCAGCCATCTGATCTTCGAACGCAATCCCGACTATTGGGATGCGGGCAAGCCCTATCTCGACCGCATCATCCTGCGCATCGTCACCGATCCGGCCGCCCGGTCCGCGGCCCTGGAGACAGGTGAAGCCGACATCGGCGACAATCCGGTGCCGCTTGCCGATCTCGACCGGCTGAAGCAGGTCCCCAATCTCATCGTCGACACGACCACCTACGCCTATTCCGGCCCGCAGCAGCAGCTGTTCTTCAACTACGACAATCCGCTGTTTGCCAAGCGCGAGGTCCGGCTTGCCATCGCACAGGCCATCAACCTGCAGGAAATCGTCGACGTCGCGCTCTATGGTTATGCGCAGGTGTCGCCCAGCCCGGTCAGCACGGCCTTGCCTCAGTGGTACGACAAGAGCGTCGTGGCCCATCCCTACGATACGGCCGCAGCCGAAAAGCTGCTGGATGAGGCGGGCTATCCCCGCAAGGCGGATGGCAAGCGCTTCGATCTCCGGCTGACCTACAACTCGTACCTGCCGCAAGGCTATGCCGATGTGCTGAAAAGCCAGCTGGAAAAGATCGGTGTCGGAATCGAGATCAAGAAATACGACCTGCCGACCTTCCTGAAGACAGTCTACACCGACCGCGCCTTCGACCTCGTCGTGGAGTCGCTTTCCAACACTTTCGATCCGTCGCTCGGCATCCAGCGCGCCTACTGGAGCAAGAACTTCAAGATCGGGCTGCCGTTCTCGAATGCCAGCCACTACGCGAATGCAGAGGCGGATGCGCTGCTCGAGGCGGCCGCGATCGAGCCCGACGAGAAGAAGCGCTGGGAGGTCTGGAGCAAGTTCCAGCACCTCATCCACGACGAAGTCGCCTCTGTCGACCTCGTCGCCGCCGGCGCCCAGATCGTCGCCAACAAGCGGGTCAAGAACTACGTCACCGGATCGCAGGGCCTCAACTGGAGCTTCGGCGATCTGTGGCTCGATCCGAACGCTTGATGTCGAGGAGCAGGAAACATGTCCAAATATCTGATAGACAAGGCCACATTGATCGATTGGCTGGGCGATGAGCTGGAATTGGCGGTGCTTGATATCCGCCCGGCCGAAGACGTCGGCTATGCGTCGCCGCTGTTTGCGACGAACCTGCCGGCCGAGCGCCTGGACGTCGAACTCGACCGCTTCGTGCCGCGCCGTAGTGTTCGCACGGTTCTGGCCGATGGCGGCGACGGCAATGCCGAAGCGGCGGTCAGCCGTTTGCGGCAAGCGGGCTGGACGGATATCCACTTCTTGGAAGGGGGCATTCCCGCCTGGGTGGAAGGCGGCGAAGAGCTTCCGACATTCGATATTCCCGGCGTTCCCTTTGTCACCAGGGTGCGTGAGGAGAAGAAGACGCCAGTGACGTCCGCCGTGGAACTGAAAGCGCTGCGCGATCAGGGTCAGGACGTCATCGTCCTCGATACGCGCACGCTCGCCGAATACGAGAAGGCTCATGTGCCGGGCGCCGTCGGCGTTCCCGGGGCCGAACTGTTGCTGCGTTTCCAGGACCTCGTCCCCTCGGCGAAAACAAAGGTCGTCGTTTCCTGCGCCGGCCTGCCACGCGCCATTCTCGGAGCCCAGACGCTGATCGATGCCGGCGTTGCGAACGCCGTCTCCTATCTCGGCGACGGCACGCGTGGCTGGACGGATGCCGGTTTCGAACTGGAGACCGGGCGCACCGCCTCTTACGGTGAGCCAAGCGAAGAGGCGCGCCAATTTGCGCTTGAGCGCGGTGATAGCCTTTCTGCAAAGGACGTCCTGACGCTCATCGATCGACAGACTGCCGAGCGATGGAACGCCGATCCGGCGCGCACGACCTACCTGCTCGATGTTCGCACGCCGGAGGAATTCGCGCGCGCGAGCCTTCCCGGATCGATCTCGTCCGAGGGCGGACAGCTTCTCGGCGTGGCCTATAGGACAATCGCCGTTCGCGGCGCCCGCGTCGTGTTGATCGACGATCTGCTGGGATCGCGTGCCCGCATCGTCGCCCACTGGCTGGCCCGCCGCGGCTTCGAAATCGCGATCCTGCTTCACGATTTCGAGGCGGAGAAGCGGGCAGCCGCTTGAGGCGAGGCTCGCCTTGGCAGGAACGGGAACCGAGCCTCGGATACCGCCGTCGTCAGCCGGCGGTAGTGCGGCTTTGAATAGGAAACAACGTCATGACTGATATCAATGGGGCCTGGGGCGCGCCGCCCAGCGAACGCTTCGAGCGGCTCGCAGAAACCTTCAGGTCGGTGTTCGCCCGGATTGGCGAGCGTGCGGTCGACCGTGACCTCGCGCACGAATTGCCATTCGATGCCTATGAGTGGCTCAAAACCTCCGGCTTTTCGCGATTGCGGCTACCAGTCGCGAACGGTGGCCTAGGCGCGACCTTGCCGGAACTCTTCGGCCTCATCATCGAGCTCGCTGCAGCCGATCCGAACCTCACCAATGCCTATCGGAGCCACTTCGGCTTTACCGAGGATCTGCTGAATGCACCCGAAAGCGCCTGGCGCGATGCTTGGCTGAAGAGGCTTGGGCAGGGCGAGACGATCGGAAGCGGGTTCTCCGAAGTCGGCGACACGCCGCTCGGCAGCTATTCGACGCGACTGGTCCGCAATGGCGCCAACTGGCGGCTCGACGGCGAGAAATTCTACACCACCGGCTCGCTTTACGCGGACTGGATCACGCTCGGTGCGATCGACGGGGACGGGCAGCCGATCGGCGCTCTGGTGCCGACATCGGCGCCGGGCGTCGAAATCATCGACGACTGGGATGGCTTCGGCCAGTCGCTGACAGCGAGCGGCACTGCCCGTTTCCGCGACGTCGAGGTCGCCGACGATCTGATCAAGCCAAGCGCGGTGCGATTCAGCTATTCCGGCGGGTTCTTCCAACTGGTCCATCTCGCCTCGCTCGCCGGCATCGGTCGCGCTGCGGCAAACGATCTGGCGCGGCATGTCGCGGCGAGAAAAAGGGTCTATAGCCGTGGCAATGCGTCCCGATCGGCACAGGACTCCCAGGTCCAGCAGGTCGTGGGGAAGGTGAGGGGCGCCGCTTACAGTGCCGGTGCGATCGTACTGCAGGCGGCAAGGGCCCTGCAGCGGGCCTATGAGGCCAACCAGGGCGGTGATCAGGAGCAGATCGCGCTGGCCGGTCGCAATGCCGAACTCGAGGTCAGCCAGTCCGTGACCGTCGTCACCTCGCTGATCCTTGACGCCAGCACGGTGCTGTTTGACGCGTTGGGAGCATCCGCCGTCAAGCGCGGCCACGGTCTCGACCGCCACTGGCGCAACGCCCGCACGATCGCGTCCCACAATCCACGTATCTACCACGATCGCATTGTCGGTGATTTCGCCATCAACGGTACGATCCCGGGCCCGCAGGCGGGCGTGGGCGTTGCAAGAGAAGAAGAGGCAGAACGGACTGACGCATGAGCATTGAAAAACGTCGCATGAACCTAAACGTGGGGCTGAATTCCACCGGCTATCTCGCGAATGCGTGGAAATATCGTAGCGGTGGTCGGCATGATATCAACGATCCCGCCTATTACCGGCGCTTGGCGGAAATCGCCCGCAAGGGGCTGTTCGACGCCGTGTTCTTTTCCGACCATCCCGCGTTGATGACGGAACCGCTCGGGCGCCCCTTCCACACGATCGATCCGTTGATCCTGTGTACGGCGCTAGCCGCTCAAGTACCTGATATCGGCTTTGTCGTCACGGTCTCCTCTACCTACAATTCGCCCTATAACTTCGCACGGCGCGTCCAGTCGCTCGATATCGTTTCGGGCGGGCGCCTGATCGTCAATATCGTCTCGTCGTTCAATCCCAACGTCGCCGCCAATTTCGGCAGCGCGGCGCTTCCGCCACGCAACGAGCGCTATGCGCGTGCGACCGAATTTCTCGATGTGGCGAAGAAGCTGTGGTCGAGCTGGGACCCACGCCGCGAGAGTGAGGTTGCCTCCGATCGCTTCTGGGATAGCGCCAGCGCAATCGCGATCAATCACGAGGACGAATTCTTTCAGGTGCGCGGGCCGCTCAATGTGCCGCGCGGACCGCAGGGACATCCCGTGATTGCCCAGGCCGGCGCATCGGACGGCGGCATCGAGCTTGCGGCGCGGCACGGCGAGATCATCTACTGCAACATCCTTTCCAAACCCGCAGGGAAAGCCTTCGGCGACAAGGTGCGCGGCCGAGCTGCTGTGCTCGGCAGGGATCCATCCGGAATTCGTATCGTTCCGGGCCTTGTTGTCATCCTGGGGCCGAATCGAAAAGAGGCTCTTCGCAAGCATGAGCTTTACAGCGGCACCGGATCGGAAGATGGCCTGCTTGAACGCTTTGTGCGCGAGCATGGCTTGGACCGTGACCGTTTCGATCCGGATGCCGTGTTGGACTACGAACGCTTCGTCCCCGACCCGAACAGGCAGCAAGCGGTGGGAATGGGGCTTGGTCTATCCGACCTGCTGCGCCACGAGAAATTGACTGCGCGGCAGGCCATACGTCGTTCAGAGGGGCATCATCGGCTTTTGCTCGGCACTCCGGAGGAGGTAGCAGGCGAAATGATAGACTTTTGGGAAGACGGCACGGTCGATGGCTACACTCTGCAACCGCCTCGGGCGCCGGACGACATCATTGAGTTCGTAGACAAGATCATCCCGATCCTTCAGGATCGAAACGTGTATCCCCGCCAATACGAGGGGCAGACGATACGCGACCGCTACGGTCTGCCCAATCCGCAGTGAAACGAAAGAGATGGCCGCAAGGCAAAACGACATAACAGTGGCATTGTGGGTGAAGGCGCCATGGACGCCGTCACCCGTGAGTAAGGAAGTCAAGCAGCAGCCCGAGGCGACGGCGTTCACCGTACGCTCGCGACAGCCGGGCTGAAAACCAATAGGCTCAGGATCTCGAACAATACCTGCGCACCAGCCTGTGCGGTGTTGGTGGTATTGTCATACTGCGGAGCCACCTCCACGACATCGCCACCGACGAAATTGAGACCTTTGAGGCCGCGCAGCAGTTCCAGCGCCTCACGGCTCGTCAGGCCACCAATTTCTGGCGTCCCGGTGCCCGGCGCGAACGCGGGATCGAGACTGTCGATATCGAAGGACAGATAGGTCGGGCCATCTCCGACGATCGTTCGGGCCTTCTGGATGATGGCGGGGATACCCATGCCACCGACCTCTTCGGCGTGGATGACCGTCATTCCGGACTCGTAGGAAAACTCCCAGAGATATTCGGAAGGCCCCCTAATGCCGATCTGGATCGTGCGGGTCGGATCCAGGACGCCGTCCAGAACGGCGTTGCGCATCGGGCCGCCGTGATGGAATTTCGTCTGGTCGAACGGGCCCCCCGTGTCGCAGTGGGCATCGATATGGATGAGGCCGACGGGCTCTCTGGCGCCGACTGCCTTGAGGATCGGGTGTGTGATTGAATGGTCGCCGCCGACGGAGAGCGGAATGACGCCGGCTTCGACGATCTTGCGGATCGCTGCCTCAATATTCTCGTGGCATTGCTCCAACCGATAGCGGCTCCCGAACGGGATATCACCGATATCGGCAGCGCGTAGATCATAGGCCGGTGCGCAATCGAGCACGTGATTGTAGGGACCGATGCGTTCGATGCCGCGCACAGCCCTCGGTCCAAATCGCGAACCCGGCCGATTGCTGACGCCGAGATCCATCGGAATGCCGACTGCCGCGACCTGCAGGTCGCCGAAGTCAGGGGCCGCGAAATTAACCTCCCTGTAGGGCAAGCCTGCGAAGGTCGAAATGCCCGAATAAGGTGCAGCGCGCGTGCCGCCCCTAAAGATCTTCTCGGCCACACGGCGGAAGCGGGGATCGAAGAACTCGGCGCTATCGGCGAACTTCTTGCGTAGATCCTCAAGGTGCTTCTTCAACTCAACCATCGTTTTTGTCTTTCCTATGAAATTTCCCGGCAATACGACCAAGGGGCGCAGACCTGGGTAGCGTTGTGGGCGGTTCCGATCGTCGCCTCAGGGCTGCGGCGAAAGGTGCTCGTGGATCGCCAGCCATTCTCCGCTCGCCTGCTTCTCGAAGACGATCGTCTCGCGCTCGGTGCTTGTCGACGGCTCACCGTTGAAAGCAAGATCCGTCTCGACGGAATGAGTGAATATGGCGACGGAGCCGGCAATCTGAACATCCTGGTCACTGGAACGGCAGGCCCGCACACGAAATCCGTCGCGCGTTTCCCACAATGCCCATTCGGCCTCATATTCCGCACGCGTATGAAGGCGGCGGTCGAGATTGTGAAATATGAAGGTGGCGGCGGGCGCAAAAGCCGCGAAGTAGCTATCACGATCATGCCTGCCAAAGGCTTCGACGAGGCGATCCGCTGCGGCAAGCACAGCTTGTTGCTGGTGTTCCATCCCTGATGTTCCCTGCTATTGAATTTTGGGGCTGCTGATTAAGACGGCAAGCGGCCGGTTCTGCCGTGCTACGCGTTCCTTGAGCCTATCCAGCGTCATCGCTTCGTCTTTGACGAACTCAAGGAACATCATGTTGAGGTTATTGAAGACCATCTGGCCCACCGCAATCGCATCGATCCCAGGCATGACAGCGCCGCGAAGCTGCAATTTCTGGACCAGCGTCGAAACCTGATCGCACAGGCGCCCGTCGAGTTCGGTATATCGACGGCTGAATGGGCTCTCGGGTTGCTGGATGGAGATCGCCATGGCCGTACGCCACATCTCCTTGCTGAGATAGACCAGCGAATGGTCAAAATACTGGTCGATCAGTACTTGCAGGGCTTCGAGCGTAGTGGTCGGCGGATTTTCAACGATGTCCTTGCCGGAAGCCAACACTTCCTCGACTTCCATCGAAACGGTGGCGACGAGAATGTCGCCCTTGTTTTCGTAGTAGTTGTAGAACGTGCCAACCGACACTTCCGCGCGCTCGGCAATGTCTTCGATGCGGGCGCTGTCATATCCGACCTCCCGGAAAAGGCTCGTCGCCGCCTCCAGTATGCGGCGATTGCGATCGGCTTTCTGCTTGGCGCGCAGTCCCGTCATATGCGACTCTCTCAAATAATGAATGTCCTCAAAAATCATATTGACTAAAAAAATGAACTCATTCAATCTTTTTCATGAAGGCGCCGAAATGAGCGTCACCGACAGAGGGCCACATGATGATTGATATTACTGAAGGCGCTTTTGCGCGTAGACTCCTCGCTTCCGCTGCCATCCTCGCATTGGGTGCCGCAACAATAACGATCACCCCGGCGCCGGTACTGGCGCAGGAGGAATTGAATGCGCTTGTCTGGTGCGATCACACCGATCCCGCACTGATCGAGCCCTTCGAGCAGGCGAACAACGTAAAGGTCAATTTGAAGGAATATGAGGGTACCGGTGCGGGTCTCTCCATCATCGACCAGTCGCGCCCGGGAGACTGGGATGTGCTCGTTATCGATGGCGTCGACGTGCAACGCGCGGTCGACAAGGGCATTCTTGCGGAGATGCCGGCCGACGCGCTTCCTAATGCAGATATCTTCCCTGAAGTTCGCATGGAGCCCAACAACACCCGCGACGGCAAGACCTATGCGGTCACCGAAAAGTTCGGCTACAACACGGTTTCCTATGACAAGACAAAAGTAGATCCGGCCGACATGAAGGATATGTCGAAGCTATGGTCCGACAAGTACAAGGGCCGCATCGCGGTCTATGACTACTACCTGCCGATGATCGGCCTGACCGGTATCGATTTGGGCAAGGCAACGGCGAGCCTGACGGACGCCGACCTGCCGGCAATCAAGGACAAGCTGTTTGCTCTCAAGGCCAACGCCAAGCAGGTGAGCGACGTCGTCTCGTCGCAAACGGCACTTGCGACGGGCGAGGTTGATATCGTCTTTGGCGGAGGCGAGTGGCTGACGGCCGGTCTGGTGAAAGACAAACCCAACCTCGATTGGGTCATCCCTGAGCAGGGCGCAGTGCGCTGGGCCCAGTCGATCGGCGTTATGAAGGACTCCACGAAAAAGGACCTCGCCCTCAAATTCGTGCAGTACATTGTAAGCCCGGAAGGGCAGGCGCGACTTGCGACGTCCTCTTGCTATTGGGCGATGCCCGCAAATGCCAAGGCCGGCGAGAAGCTGAGTGCCGAACAGAAAACCGCTTTGCGCTGGGACGAGCAGGCCGACTATCTCAAGCGCACGCAGCTTTACCCGATCCCAAGCGCGGAACTGGACGCAAAGATGCAGGACGCCTGGACCGAAATGCTGCAAAACTGACAGCTTCGACCCTTCTATACTGAATCACAAGACCCTCTCCCCGTAGATGGGAGAGGGAGGTCGGAGACTTGCCTGTGGCTGCTCATTCACTTGAAGATGCCGAACGTCGAAAGGCCTGGGGTTTCGTGGCACCGGCGCTCGTCTGGACGATCGTCTTCTTCGTTGTTCCTTTTCTGTTCATGGCGGCAATGAGCCTCTGGGCGCAACAGGGCGGCTCGATCGTCCGCGTTTGGAACCTTGGCAACTACATCGCCTTCTTCGAGAAGGATGCGCTGTTCCGCGGGCTGACGAATTCCCTCGAGATCACCGCGATCGTGACGGCCCTCTCCATCCTGCTCGCCTATCCCCTGGCCTGGATCATTGCAGAGCGGGTGCCGCAAAGGTTCCAGCGAACGGCGTTAATTCTTGCGGTCCTGCCATTCTGGACCTCTTACGTCGTCCGTTCCTATTCGTGGCTGCTCGTGCTGTCGCGCAATGGCGTCATCAATCAGACACTCATGAACATCGGCGTGATCAGCGAGCCGCTTGAGCTTGCCAGCAACCGTACGGCGACCGTTATCGGCTTCGTCCACTTCTTCGTCATGCTTTTGACGCTGACGATCTACGCAAACCTTGTGCAGCTCTCGCCAAATTACCGCCGCGCTGCTGCCGACCTCGGCGCAAATGCATTTCAGACCTTCTGGCACGTCATTTTGCCCCTGACCATGCCGGGCATCATGACGGGAGCCTTCCTCACCTTCGTGCTCTGCATCGGCGACTATGTCACGCCGCAGATCCTGGGCGGCAACAACGAACTTGTCTTGCCGCAGATCATCATGCTGCAACTTGGTCGCCGCGCGGACTTTCCGATGGCCGCAGCGCTCTCGATCATTCTGATGCTAGCGGTCACCGCAGCCTATGTCGCTTGCGCGCGCTGGCTGAAGATTGAGAGAACGTGATGATACGCAACCGGATCACCAGTATCGCCTGCAGCGCCTACGCGGTTCTGATCTTCGGCTTCATCTTTTTGCCTGTTATCGTGCTGGTGCTATTTTCGTTCCAGGATGGGCGCCTGCCGGTACCGCCATTCAATGGCTTTTCCCTGCAATGGTATGAAGCAGTCTTTGCCGATCGCAAGCTGATGTCGGCACTGCTGCACTCCTTCTTGGTGGCGACGATATCGTCGCTCGTCGGGTGCCTTCTCGGCTTCCTGGCGGCCTACGCGCTCGCCCGCTTCAAGCTGCCGGGCTCGGCCTGGCAGCGCGGCTTGCTGATCGCGCCAATGACAGTCAGCTACCTCATCATTGCGCTCGGACTCCTGACCGTCCTCAACGCGTTCGGAATTGGCCTATCGCTATGGACGGTCGGCATCGGTCACGTGGTGATTAATCTGCCGCTGTGCTTTGCGATCATCTACTCGTCGATGGGGGACCATCACATCAACATTGAACGCGCCGCACGCGATCTCGGCGCCAGCGATATCAAGGTGATGGTGCTGGTGACGGCGCCAATGCTGCTGCCGTCGCTGCTCGCCTCCTTCTTCCTGTCGATGACGTTTAGCTGGGATGAATTCATCATCGCTTTTCTGCTGTCGCGCTTCGACGTTACGCTCCCGGTCGAAATCTGGAGCCTGCTTCGTTCGGGCCTCAATCCTAAGACCAATGCCATCGGATCGCTGGTGTTCCTCGTTTCTGTCACCTTGCTGATCATGCTGGAACTGTTCCTGTTCAAAAGGACGAAAAAATCATGACCGCTGCGGTTTTAATCGAAAACGCGACGAAGACTTTCGGCAGTTCCACCGCTCTCGACGATGTTTCTCTCGACATTGCTGCAGGCGAATTCATTGTTCTGCTGGGACCGTCCGGCTGTGGCAAGACCACGCTTCTGTCCATTCTCGGAGGCTTTCTGTCGCCGAGTAGCGGTCGAATTGCGATCGGTGGCAAGGAAATGACCCACGTTCCACCGGCAAGACGTCCAACGACGACGATGTTCCAGGACTACGCGCTGTTCCCGCACATGAAGCTAAAGGACAATGTCGGGTTTGGCCTCAGAATGCGCGGCATCGGCAGGGCCGAGCGCGAGGAGCGCGCAAAGAGCTTTCTCGACCTCGTTGGGCTCAAGGCTTCGGCGGACAAGAAACCACATGAGCTTTCGGGTGGGCAACGCCAGCGTGTTGCACTTGCCCGGGCCCTCGCCGTCGACCCTGACGTCCTGTTGCTCGACGAACCGCTCGGCGCGCTTGATCTCAAGCTTCGCCGGCAGATGCAGGATGAGCTGAAAGCCATCCAGAAGCGTGTCGGCACGACGTTCGTCCACGTAACCCACGATCAGGAAGAGGCCATGGCAATTGCCGATCGGATCGTGGTGATGAACCAGGGTAAAATCGAAGACTTCGGACCACCATCGGAAATCTACATGCGGCCACGCTCGTTGTTTGCGGCAGGCTTTATGGGCGAGGTCAACTTCGTTCCCGGCAAGATCAGAGATATGGACGGCACCGGGGCGGTTGTCGAAACAGCGCTGGGGAAGGTCACATTGCCGAAAGCCTGCTTCACGGCTGGCCCGCCGTCCGCCGGGCAGGGGACAATGCTCTGCATCCGGCCGGAACATTTCCGCCGTGCAGGCGAAGGCGATGGCGCCGTTACGGCGCTCGGGCAGGCCACGGTGTCCAACAGCGCCTTCTTCGGAACCCACTATCGATGCCATCTGGCGCCCAATGGCGCTCCTGATATCAGCATCGTCGCGCATATGCCGCAATCAACCGTCGTCGCCGAAGGCCAAGTGCTCACGCTTGCGGTCAACGTTGGTGATATCGTCGCCCTGCCGTCGAAACAGGCATAGGCCCAGACGATGGAACGGATCGCTGCGCACAAATGGTATGAGCTGAAGCGGCTGGCCGACGATGTCACGCAGATTTCCGAGCCCTTCATCCAGGAGTTCTATCGCTGCAACGTCTGGCATGTGCGCGGACGGGATCGGGATATGCTGGTCGACAGCGGCATGGGCGTCGTTTCGCTGCGCGAATGGGTGCCGCTCGTCACCGAGCGGGATCTGATTGCCGTCGCGAGCCACACCCATTTCGACCATATCGGTTGCCATCACGAGTTTGAATGCCGGGCCGTCCATTCGGCGGAGGCCGATCTGCTCGCCGACCCTACCCGGCAAAACACGCTTGCTGATCCTTACGTGACCGACGATATCTTCGACGCGCTGCCGCCCGAGCCCTATTGCTCGAAGTGCTATGGCGTGAAAAAGGCGCCGGCCACGCGCATTCTGGAGGATGGCGATGTGATCGATCTCGGCGACCGTAGGTTCGAGGTTATCCACACGCCGGGTCACTCACCGGGCGGAATCGCGTTGTGGGAAGCCGAAACAGAAACGCTGTTTTCGGGAGACATCCTCTACGACGGGCCGTTGATCGAGGACACCTACCACTCGAACGCCGATGATTACCTCGCATCGATGGAGCGGCTCCTGGGAATTCCGGCCAGAACGGTACACGGCGGCCATTTTCCAAGTTTCAGCGGCGAGAAGTATCGCCGCCTGGTCACGAACTGGCTGAACGCAAAACAGAACAAAGTATGACGGGAGTAACGACATGCTCGACAAGCGCAAATTCTATATCAATGGTGAATGGGTAGCGCCGCTTGCTGCCAACGATCTGGAGGTTATCAATCCGGCGACCGAGAAGCCGGTCGCGGTGATTTCCATGGGCACGCCCGCCGATATCGATCGTGCGGTTGCTGCCGCGAAGACTGCGTTTGCCACGTACAGTCGCACGAGCGTGGAGGAACGACTTGCGCTTCTCGAAAGGCTGCTTGAGATCTACAAGCGCCGCTACGAGGAGATGGCACAGACGATCACGCTCGAACTCGGCGCGCCGATCACCATGAGCCGCGAGCAGCAGGCTGATGTCGGCGTAGGTCACCTGCAGGGCTTCATCGATGCACTGAAGCAATTGAAGGTGCGCGACGTGTTGTCGAACGGCGACGTGCTCTTGCGGGAGCCGATCGGTGTCTGCGGCCTCATTACCCCCTGGAACTGGCCGATCAACCAGATCGCGCTGAAAGTGGTTCCGGCGTTGGCAACAGGCTCGACCTGCGTGCTGAAGCCCTCCGAGTTCACTCCGCTCAACGCCATGCTCTATGCGGAGATGGTACATGAGGCAGGCTTCCCAGCCGGCACCTTCAACCTCGTCAATGGCGACGGTGTTAATGCCGGCGCCGCCCTTTCGAGGCACAGGGACGTCGACATGATGTCCTTCACCGGATCGACGCGTGCTGGCATCGCCGTCAGCAAGGACGCAGCGGATACCGTCAAGCGTGTCACCTTGGAACTCGGCGGCAAGTCTCCCAACCTCGTCTTTGAGGACGCCGATCTCGAAGACCGCGTCACTGGCAGCGTCCTCGAATGTTTCAACAATTCCGGACAATCCTGCGACGCGCCAACTCGTCTACTGGTACAGAAATCGGTCTACGACAGGGCCGTCGAGATCGCTCAGCGCGTTGGCGGCAGTGCCACCGTGGGAAACCCCGCGGAGGAAGGTGGCCACATCGGGCCGCTTGTCAGCGACGTCCAGTATGGCCGCGTGCAGGCATTGATCGAGGCCGGCATCGCGGAGGGCGCGCGCCTCCTCGTCGGTGGTGCCGGCAAGCCGTCGGGCTTCGAAACCGGCTATTTCGTCAAGCCGACGATTTTTGCCGACGTCAACAACTCCATGCGGATTGCCCGGGAGGAAGTGTTTGGTCCGGTCTTGGCTATCATGCCGTTTGAGACCGAAGAGGAGGCGATCGCAAACGCCAACGATACCAGCTACGGGCTGGCGGCATACGTGCAGACCAGCGATCCAGCCCGCGCCGAGCGTGTGGCAGGACGACTGCGCGCCGGCATGGTTCATATCAACGGCGCGCCCCATCGCTATGGGAGTCCGTTCGGCGGCTACAAGCAGTCGGGCAACGGCCGCGAAGGCGGGGTATTCGGATTGGAAGATTTTCTAGAGGTGAAAACACTTCACCGTCCCGACGCTGCTTAATCTAATGGCTGGCTCAGTCGTGAACTCGGCCGTGACTGAGCTGGCTTGCCGATCACTGCGAAAGCTGTTCGCGGTTCCGTTACTGGGAGAGGGCCGACCATTGTATCACATTCTTCATCGGGTCAGGGCGTCGAAATATCCCGCATGCGCGTGGTGTTGAACCAGGTGCAGAAGGCTTCCCTTCGCATGCTGACGCTTCATGAAGTCTATGCGGCACAGCCCACAAATTTGCGCCAGCTTCATGCGTTCGGACGCATTCTAACCATCGATCGGATCGGAACGACTTGGCAACTATAGGGAGAGCAATGACTTGGCATTAACATGCGTCGCTGCTAATAAAACACCAGGGCACACCACAATCAGCAGGTAACAATGGATAAATACCATATTACGCGCCGGAGCCTACTCTTGAGCTGTCTGGCGATGATGGCGACCTCGTGCAGCACGTTGAATTCTTCAGTCCGGAATCCCTATGCCTCAAGAACTTCCCCTATTCAACGACGGGAGGTTGCGTATTCGGGCGGCGAGGCGCCGGGCAGTATCGTCGTCAACACCTACGAACGTTACCTCTACTACGTTGAGGACGAAGGCCGCGCGACACGCTATGGCGTGGCAGTCGGCGAGGAAGGTCTTACTCTGAAGGGCAATGCCGTTGTCGGGCGGAAGGCCGAGTGGCCATCGTGGACGCCGACCGCGAGCATGATCGAACGCAAGCCCCGGTTGGCTGAGTACGCTGGAGGCGTTCCAGGAGGGGAGAACAATCCGCTCGGTGCAGCTGCGCTTTATCTCTACCGCGGTGGACAGGATACGTACTTCCGGATCCACGGCACAAACGAACCCTGGCTGATCGGACAGGCGGTGTCGAATGGTTGCATTCGCATGACCAATGAAGACATTCTTCATCTTTACGGCAGGGCACCCGTAGGAACCCACGTATTGGTCATATGATGCTCGTATCCCTCAGTGAGGGCATCGCCCTCACAAACTGTACTAGCGACGGTAGGGAGCGGGAGCGTGCCTTAACCATGTGGCACTCCCTATCGGGGCGAACCTTCCCGCCGTGGTCATCGAGATTTCCGAGGGCGCGGGCACTTGCGAGTGTTCAAACCATCGATCCGCCCATGCCGCTGGACTGTGCTGTCAGGTTAACTGGTGATGAAGCTTCTGGCTAATATTCGGCCGTCATGATCGAGCCCTCCGCCAGTTACAAGCGTCATCGTGATCCGCCGTCCGTCATTAGCTACGCAGTCTGGCTGTGTTTTCGATTTCCGCTGAGCCTGCGTCTGCTGGAGCGTGGTATCATCGTTTTTCACGAGACGCGCAAAGCGCCGAGCCGAAACGATGTGTGGCAACATCTGGACGAGGTGGTCGTGATGATCGGCGGCCAAAAACACTGGCTGTGGCGCGCCATCGACCAGCATGGTTACTCGACGAGATCATCCAGACCCGCCGCCCACCAGTGGGTGAGGCGATCCCGGTCAGTATGTTTAACCCAAACAATGATGCTGGATCACAAGTTGTAAGGAGGGTATGATCTCGGCGCGCTCCTTTAAGCGGCCGAGAACCCTAGTGAGAACGGTTGAAATTGCATACCGGTATCAGGAGAAGGACGTCGGCGTTCGCCCCAGACCGCCTGACGCGACTACTGCCCTTTCGCGGTTGATCGACGGCAATCGCGCATTCGCCGACCTGCTTGACAGTGTGAAAGACGAAGGCACTTCAGCGCGCCGCGTCGTGCAAGTCGACGCGCGTGATCTAGGGCTGGCGTCCGGCATGGCCGCAGCGCCTTCACAGCGTCCGTTCGCGGCTGTCCTGGGCTGTTCCGATGCCCGTGTCCCGCTCGAACTGATCTTCAACGAGGGACCGAACGACCTGTTCGTCATCCGCGTGGCCGGCAACGGCCTCGGCTCCGACGTCTTGGGCAGCTTGAAATACGCTGTTGAGCACTTGGGCGGCACCCTCAAGCTCATTGTCGTCCTTGGACATAGCGGATGTGGCGCCGTGTCCGCAGCCGTGGATGTCTTCCTCAATCCTGGAATGTACCTCTCGCTGGTCGACCGACATTCGTTGCGAGAGATCCTCGACCGCCTGCTGGTCGTCGTGCACGTCTCGGCGCAAAAACTTCAGGCGGCGTTCGGGCCAGACATTCTCCAACGTGCAGGGTACCGCCAGGCGCTGATTGAGACCTCGGTCGTCGTCAATGCTGCATTGGCTGCTTGCTCTGCCCAGCAGGAGATCGAGACACAGGGCGAACTGCGCGTTGTTTACGGCGTGTACCTTTTGGAGACGCGCAGGGTGTGGACGCCCAGTACCGGCCACCCTGACGGCGTCGGCTTGGCACCTGCACCCCGCGACGTGGCCGAATTTCAGCAGCTTGGAGACGCCATTGTTGGGTCGTCGCGGGTGACCGCCCTGCTTGGCGCTTAGCCCGAGTGGTTGCCGCAGCGTCCGGGCACCCCCTCGGCGCGAGGTCCACACAGGCTTGCAGGCGGCATCACGGGAGGGCGAAGAATGTCATGGAATCGGTGGTACAGCATTAAGAGCTACCTAAGATCCACACTGTGGGTCGTCCCGTTCATCGCACTGCTATTCTACGTAATGGTTATCCAGGTTGTCGACTGGATAAATGCGAGATTCATTGTGATCCCATTGTGGCCATGGGGGACGTCTGGGGCGCAGCGCATACTGGAGACCATCGTCACCCTTACGCTGACGTTCATCGTCTTCACCTTCGGGTCATTGCTTGTCGCAATTCAGGTTGCCAGCGGTCAGCTGAGCCCGAGAATCATTGCAACAGCCCTACTGCGTGACAATGTGATACGGACAACTGTGGGCATCTTTATCTTTACGCTCCTGTTTTCAGTAGGCGTGCTGGGACGACTTGAAGCCGAAGCACCATTCTTTCTTGTCGGAATTGCCGGAATTCTTGGATTCGCTTCCCTAATCGCCTTCCTCTATCTGATCGACCATGCTGCGCGGTTGCTGCGGCCCGTCAGCATCGTTCAGCGTATAGGCGACCTCGGATGTGACGTAATCGAAAAGGTCTATCCTGACTTGTTCGACGGTCATGACTTGCACACAGACTCGCGACGAACAATCAATCTGCCAGACCGCACCATACCCCATAGCGGCAAGTCGGGGGTCATACTAGCGGTAAATCTGAAGGGTCTTGTGAAAGAGGCGCAGCGGTTCGGGCTCGTCATTGAGCTCCCTCACTTTGTCGGGAGCTTCTTAGAGTCAGGCGAGCCACTTTTTCGGCTCTATGGCGACATTGCAAAAATCGAGGAAAGACGGTTCCCCCAAAATGTGGCGATCGGGCCCGAGCGCACTATCGAGCAGGATCCCACCTTTGCCTTCCGTATCATCGTCGACATAGCGATAAAGGCCCTGTCCAAAGCTATCAACGACCCTACCACCGCCGTACTCGCCGTCGACCAACTTAATCGACTGCTTCGAAAGGTTGGCGAGCGGCGGCTGCAAGGCGACCAGGCTTTCGACAAATCCGGCCAATTACGACTGATCCTTCAGACACCAAACTGGGAGGATTTCGTGCAACTGGCCGTGAGGGAGATTCGCTTCTATGGGGCTGAGAACTTCCAGGTCGCGCGGCGGCTACGCGCAATGCTGGAGAACCTATTAAAGACCCTGCCGGAGGCGCGTCACCCGACACTGCGTACTGAGCTCAACCTGCTCGCTGACGCCGTAAAGACTATCCATGTCCTGCCCGCCGACCTGGCGCTTGCTTCTATTGCCGATCCTCAAGGCCTCGGAGCAGGTTTGAGCCATAGAGTTTGAGGCGCTGCTGGGCATTCTTGCGCCGATTGTCGATCCCGATTCCCATCTTGCGCTGGAGCCGTTTGTGCTTAGGAGGGTTTTGGTAACGGATCTCGTTTTGGCTGCATGCATCTCAGCAAGAGGATACCGCTGGGCATGAAGATTGCCTAGATGGCAAACTGTGATCGCTATCAGGAAGCACGCCACACCAAGCTGAAAGAGCCACGGCCCTTCCTCAGTCAGCTGGTAAGACCTGCACCTGTTTGCGCGGAGCACGTACGCCGGGTCATGGCGCTGGCGCTTTATCCGATTTTCGCGTTCACTCTATTGGTCTTGCCTCCTGCGTATCCGCCTTGATGCGACTTGCCTCGGCAAGGAGCGGGATCGCAGTCCTGGCGATGCCCAAGTCTTAGCCTTCGCAGATCAACTCAGGCGGAGCATCCGACGCCATGGGCGGAGAGAAACGGGCGATGTTGCCTCTTGGGCGCCTCCGGGAGGCCAGAAGGCGTCTTTTCCGAGTGCCACACTTCAGAGCGAGCTTTGGCTGGATATTGCAAGTTGGCGGTGGCATAATGTCTATCACTGGTGGTGCACAAGCTGGGGTATTGGGCAACTCAGAATCTAAAGGGTGGTAGTGGACTGAAACGCGCAGAATCCGACCGGGGGAGACGCGCATGTCAGCGGGCGCAGAAGAATCTCTGGGTTTCTGGGCCGAGCGCCTAGTAGGCCTCCTTATCATAGGCGTGATCATTTTAGCCTGCTTCTGGATCGCGTGGCCGCTGATAGGTGTGCTCGCATGGGGAGCGTTAATTGCTGTCGCGCTATATCCGGTGCAGCGCCGCCTCGCGAGCGCAATCGGAGGTCACCCGAAAACGGCGACGATGCTCATCGTCCTCTCACTACTGATCCTGGTGATAGTCCCGCTCTCTTATCTGCCGGGCTCCTTCGATCACGCGACCGAAGCGATAGCAACCATGACCAACAATTGGACGGAGCTGACCCTGCCTCCGCCACCGTCCTGGGTGTCCGACTTTCCACTCGTTGGGTCGACGATCGGAGAGAAGTGGAATGCGGCCGCGTCATCCTCGCGCAATGTACTGATTATTTTGAAACCCTATCTCGGGCCGGCTTTTCAATGGCTTGCGGCTCTTGGTGCATCGTTAGGACTCACCGTTGTGCAGATGCTGCTTTCCATTATTCTTGCCGGAGTTTTTCTCGCCACTCAAGGAAGCACGGCCTCAACATTCCGAACAATCGGGCGGCGCCTTGGAGGTCCCACCGGGGAGAGCCTGGTCGACGTTGCCGTTCGCACCATTCGAAGCGTCGTGCAGGGGGTGATGGGGACAGCGCTCATACAGAGCATACTATCAGGCATTGGCTTCGCGATCGCTGGGGTTCCGTTTGCTGTCCCGCTGGGCGTACTCTGCTTTGGCACGGCAATGCTGCAGATCGGCACATGGCTAGTATGGATCCCGGCTGCAGTTTGGCTGTCTTATCAAGGCGAAACCGGTTGGGCGATCTTCACTACAGTTGCGGGCATAATCATCAATATCCTCGACAATGTCATCAAACCATTGCTGATCGGCCGCGGCGCTGGCTCTCCCATCTGGATCATCTTTATCGGCGTGATCGGCGGTGTTCTGACGATGGGACTCATCGGTATCTTTGTCGGCCCCCTTGTCATGGCTATTGGTTACTCGATCGTCAGGAACTGGCTGGGAGAAGAAGAGTCCTTAAACGCCTAGAGAGACTGACAGGGATGGTTGTTTGTGGGAGTGGGGGTCGAGCATTTCATGGCGAAAACACGTCAGGTGTCAGATCGGAGAAGAAGGAGGAGACTCTTTTTTGCTGCGCTCCTGACGCAGCTTTACGTATTGTGGCCAATTTTCTCCGGGATCCTCGTCGTCATGGTCGGATGCGGGATCGTCATCAGCCGCATTGAAAACTGGAGTATCGGCGAAGCACTTTACTTCACTTTTGTTACGGGCTTGACCATAGGGTACGGCGATCTCACGCCCAAGCATGCCCTTGCGCGAATTCTTGCCTTGGTGATTGGATTTTCCGGTATCGTGCTGACCGGGATAGTCGCAGCGGTTAGTGTGCAGGCGCTTGGCGAGGCGGCTCGCGACCACGCGGAACGGAATTGATAGCCCGGCAATGTTGGAGTTGCGCTTGACGTCAGACGGTGGACTTGACAGCGCGCCGCGGGAAGCTATCTGTCCCGAATTCTGCCAGCCGTTCCCTTGCTCGGCCACAGCAACGTTGCAAAGAACAGCGTGTAGACAATTGCAAGCGCTATATATCCGACGCGTGTCGCAAAGGTTTCGGCTGCGCCGCTAGAAAGTGGTGAGACAGCGGAGCCCAGCACCAGCAGAAATACAGTCAGGGCTCCTGCATTGATCTTCGCCACGACAGTTGGCGTCGCCGCGCGGCCGCCGAATACGAGCCCGGCAAGCAACACCAGCAGAAACAGCGTCGCCAACGAATGCCTTAGTTCCAACACTGCGAACCCTAGTATCGCCGCCACGCCACCTAGTATGTTGACGAGGACAGTAGCCAGAGCAGGCCTGCCGTTAGCCTCTACGTCCAACTGCGACAGCAGCGACGCGACGGTGATGGGAATCACTACCGCGGTCGCAAGCCGGTCCTGGGTAAGGCAGAGCGTCACCGCAAGAAGCAGAATCAATGCGTCTGCAGCAGCGCGCCAAACTGGTTTCGGGGTTGAGGATGTAGATGGCCGCGCAGCTTCGACCGTTTCGATATCCGGTATCAATGCATAGGCCAGCCACGTTACGATGGCGCCGGCTGCAATGCTTTTGACGAAGACCGTCAAAATGGAGCTGCCCAAGTCAATGTTCAAAATAGTCAGCAGAGGGATCATGACGCTGACCACAAGGATGAGGAAAACGAGCGGATTGGGCTTGCCACTCGCCTGCCTCAGAAAGCAGGCGAAATAAATCAGGCCAAGCAACAGCAGCAGGACCGGTGGCCGCTCGGCCAGAAACGTGGTCAGGAACTGGACGATCAACGCAGCGATTAGGATGATCAGGGTCAGCAAGAATGCGCTTTGGAGAGAAATCGCTCGAGAACTCGAAATGAGCATCTGCGCCGCAAACAGTGCGCATAGAAATGGGAGGGGATCGCTTGTGGCGACCGCCCAAGTGAATGCAGCCGCGACGGCGAGGGCGACGCGCAATCCCTTGCGCTTTTGGTTCGTAATGGAAATCAAGCTGATGTCTCGCGAATCCTCACTAGCTGACATAGGTGAGCACCGAGAGTAGCCGCATCCAACAGTACCCTATCCAGTTGGTAATCGGGTGCTCACCGGCATAGATCACCACATTGGCTTGCGAACCATAGCGGA
Organism: Rhizobium sp. RHZ01; assembly: GCF_014851595.1. Lineage (NCBI taxonomy): Bacteria > Pseudomonadati > Pseudomonadota > Alphaproteobacteria > Hyphomicrobiales > Rhizobiaceae > Rhizobium > Rhizobium sp. RHZ01. Next base: position 135 of record NZ_JACUZZ010000039.1, on the reverse strand, counting down.
CGCCCCGCGGCCACGTTGTGTTCATTATGCACCCCCTCTTCAAGTGTCTGTAAACATTGGAATTTGACTTTCCGGCGGCGACTGACACGGGCGCCCTTTCCGCCTCATCGCAGTAGTGACGTCAGGATCGCGAAG
>NZ_JACUZZ010000038.1:0-50691 GCF_014851595.1 Rhizobium sp. RHZ01 | reverse complement strand
TACGAACGAAAGTTCAGGCCCGCTAGGACCAACCGCTCTGCGCATCGTCACTGCGGTGTTGCAATCACCTCAATGGCAAACGAGGCCGGTGCATCATAACCGATGCACCGGCCTCGCAATGTATAAGGCCGCCTCGTTGAGGCGGCCTCTTGAAGGTCAGACTAGGCGGCTCTGTTCGGTTGCGGCTTCGATGAAGCTTGCGAAGAGCGGATGCGGGTCGAGAGGACGGCTCTTCAGTTCCGGATGGTACTGAACGCCGATGAACCAGGGATGCTCAGCATACTCGATCGTCTCGGGCAGTACACCGTCCGGTGACATTCCCGAAAAGACGAGACCGCAGTCTTCCAAACGGTCCTTGTAGTCGATGTTGACTTCGTAGCGATGGCGATGGCGCTCGGAAATATCGGTCGAACCGTAGATCTCCGAGATCTTCGTATCCTTCTTCAACGCAGCCTTGTAGGCGCCGAGGCGCATCGTGCCGCCGAGATCGCCCGCTTCCGTGCGCTTCTGCAGCTCATTGCCCTTCACCCATTCGGTCATCAGGCCGACAACGGGCTCCTTCGTCGGGCCGAACTCGGTCGACGAGGCGCTTTCCACGCCGGCAAGGTTGCGGGCGGCTTCAATGACGGCCATCTGCATGCCAAAGCAGATCCCGAAATACGGTACCTTCCGTTCGCGTGCGAAGCGGGCCGCATGGATCTTGCCTTCCGAGCCGCGCTCGCCGAACCCGCCGGGAACGAGGATGCCATGGACCTTCTCGAGATACGGCGCCGGGTCTTCCTTTTCGAAGACCTCAGATTCGATCCATTCCAGGTTGACCTTGACGCGATTGGCTATGCCGCCGTGATGCAGCGCTTCGATCAGCGACTTGTAGGCATCCTTGAGGCCGGTGTACTTGCCGACGATGGCAATCGTGACCTCGCCCTCAGGCGTGCGGATGCGGTTGCAGACCTCTTCCCATTGGTCAAGGCGGGGCTTAGGTGCCGGCTCGATGCCGAAGGCTGCCAGCACTTCGTTGTCGAGCCCTTCCTTGTGGTAGGCCATCGGGACGTCGTAGATGTTGGCGACGTCGAGCGCCTGGATCACCGCGGACGGACGGACGTTGCAGAAGAGCGACAGCTTGCGGCGTTCCGCTTCCGGAATTTCGCGGTCGGCGCGCACCAGCAGGATGTCCGGATGAATGCCGAGCGCCTGCAGTTCCTTGACGGAGTGCTGGGTTGGCTTGGTCTTCAGTTCGCCGGCAGCCGGAATATACGGCATCAGCGTCAGGTGGACGTAGATCGCAGTGCCGCGCGGCAGGTCGTTGCCGAGCTGGCGGATCGCTTCCATGAACGGCATCGCCTCGATATCGCCGACCGTGCCGCCGATCTCGCAGATGACGAAGTCGTAGTCGCCGTTGCCTTCGGTGACGAAGTCCTTGATCTCGTTGGTGACGTGCGGAATGACCTGAACGGTCGCGCCGAGATAGTCGCCGCGGCGTTCCTTGTCGATGATGTTCTTGTAGATGCGTCCGGTGGTGATGTTGTCGGTCTTGGTCGCCGAACGCCCGGTAAAGCGCTCGTAGTGGCCGAGATCGAGATCCGTTTCGGCACCGTCATCGGTGACGAAGACTTCGCCGTGCTGGGTCGGGCTCATGGTGCCCGGGTCCACGTTCAGATAGGGGTCGAGTTTGCGAAGCCGCACCCGATAACCACGGGCCTGCAGCAACGCTCCGAGAGCCGCGGCCGCAATTCCTTTACCGAGAGAGGAAACCACGCCGCCAGTGATAAATACGTATCGCGCCATGGGAGTCACCGGATACCTTTTCAAAAACGATTCCACCAGCCCAAAAATTCTTTTCCAGAACTTTTGGTGCCAGCGCGGAATCTGAACAAAAGAAAACCGGCAGACCCGAGGGCCTGCCGGCGGTTGATGCTGTGTGCCGCTTACTGTCCGCTTGGGACGGTGGCGGGCGCCGGAGCGGAAGGCGTAGCCGCCTGCGGTGCTGCCGGAGCAGTTTGAGTAGACGGAGCCGTTTCGGCAGGTGCCGGTGCGGCCGGAGCAGTTGCTGCCGGAGCCGGAGCGGTCTCACCGCCGGTCGGAACGCCGTTGTTGTTCTGCGCGGCCGGTGCAGCCGGAGCGGCATTGCCGTTCTGGCCGCCGAGCGAGTCGAGAATACCCTTGCCCTCACCGCTCGTCGCCGGAATACGGTTCAGAATATCCGTCGGACGGCTTTCATAGCGGTTGAGAATGCCGAGGCCGAGCGACGTGATGAAGAACAGCGTCGCCAGGATCGCGGTCGTGCGTGTCAGCGCATTGGCCGTGCCACGGGCAGACATGAAGCCCGAGCCGCCGCCGATGCCGAGGCCGCCGCCTTCCGAGCGCTGAATGAGCACGACGCCGACAAGCGCCAGCACGATCATGAGATGGATGACAATCAAAACGGTCTGCATGGGTCCAGTCCTGCCCACGCGCGCGGCGGGCATAAAGTAAAATTCTGGCGCTCTTTACATGAGGTGATCCGCTATTCCAAGCCCTTAGGCTCGGAATATACACGGCTCTAAGCAACCAGCGCTCCGTATGCGCCGTAGATGGCGAGGAAATCGGCCGCTTTCAAGCTTGCACCGCCGATCAGTGCGCCATCGACATTCGCGACGCCCATCAACTCCCTTGCATTGCTTGGCTTGACCGAGCCGCCATAGAGGATTCGGATCTTCTTGCCAGCCGCCCCGAAGCGGGCGACGAGCTCGGAACGCATGAAGGCGTGCGCCTTCTCTACGTCTTCCACGGTTGGGGTAACGCCGGTGCCGATCGCCCAGACGGGCTCGTAGGCAATGACGGCATTCTCCGGCGTCGCGCTATCCGGCACCGAGGCGGAAAGCTGACGCTTGATGATGTCGAGGGTCTGGCCTGCCTTGCGTTCGTCCGCCGTTTCGCCGATGCACACGATTGCCGTCAGGTCGGCCGCGAACGCAGCCTCCGCTTTGGCGCGAACAAGATGGTCGGTCTCGGCATGGTCGGTGCGACGCTCCGAATGTCCGACGATCACGTAAGTGCCGAAGCAGTCTGCGATCATTTCGGCCGAAATATCGCCGGTGTGGGCGCCCGAGGGCTTCTGGTGGCAGTCCTGTGCGCCGATCGCCAGCGGGCTGTCGGTGCAGAGCGCAGTGGCGACATAAAGCAACGTTGCCGGAGGGCAGATCAGCGCCTCCACCTTATCGGAAAGTGGCCCCTGAACACCTTCGGCGATTGCCTTGATTTGGTCGAGGGAGGCACGCGTGCCGTTCATTTTCCAGTTTCCCGCCACAAGCGGACGCACGTCAGGTGTCATGCCAGCCTTCCCATCTTCCACGTATCGTGGGGCCTTAGCAAAAGCGGGGATCAATGAAAAGGTTTGGGCACCTTCCCTAAGGGAAATAACGGCCTTTTGTCGCGCAAATGCTTAAAATTCGGAGCCCATGTTGCTGAAAATCATAGACCAGGCGGCCGCCATGACGCTCGCCCGTCGGTCAGGCGACTTAGGCTGTCGTCACGAACCCAATATCCAGTTCAGCGTGCGGCGCCAGTCGATCATCCGGATCGGTGTTCCGTGATTTCCCGTCTGATAGAGCGTGAAATGTGCAGGGTAATCCCCCTTCAGCAGTTTTTCGAAGAGTGCCTGCTGGTCTGTCGCTGCATAGACCGGATCCCGGCTGCCATGCGCGAACCAAAGCGGCAGTTTGGCCTTGAAGGACGGGCTCTTGCCGAAGTCCGGATCGGTAACGCCGCTGAGGATCACCATTCCCTTGAGGGCTTTCACGCTGGCGGGGTCACGGCTCAAGCCCCAGCAGACCTGGCTGCCCATCGACGCACACGCCAGAATGACCGGCTTGCCGGGCGACTGCTGGGAAGCGTAGCGGATCAGCCCTTTGATCGCGGCGACGCCATCGCTGTCGAAGCTCTTGACCGTCGGCGAATAATAGACACCGCCATTGCCGGCGACCAGGTTTTTCAGGCGATTGAAGTTGCCCCCGAAACTGTAGTCGTTCACGCCGAGGCGCCGGTCGCCGTTACGACCGTGAATGAAAATGACCGTAAATGCCGCTCCCGAGCTTTGTCCCACCCTGGTGACGTCGAGTCTTTGCGAACCAAGCTGCAAGGTCTCGTCCGACTGCTGCCTTTTGACGCCGAGAGACACGTATTTTTGTTGGGCGCGCTTTTGGGGTATCTGATCGCGGCCGTTGATGTCCCGCATCTCGTCGTATTCGATGACGTCAAGGGCGCCATTATCGCTCGTCCGCAGCACATTTTGTGTGGAGAAGAGCTCGTCCTTAAAGGGCGGCAGGCTCTCGGCCGCTCGGCCGCTTGCCGTCGTCGTCAGGAAAAAGGCCGCAATTGCGGTAATAATGGTGCAATGACTTGTGGACATTCGCATGAGCATGGTTCCCTGAGCCTTCTGGCCGCTTGCCATTCCACGCCCGCCAACGCAAACCACTTCCTAAGGAAGTCCGCCTGATCGGGCGGCGTCGCGTAACGAGGCGCTTTCTGGCAGAATCTGCCTGATTCGCAAACGTGACATCAAATGCGGTGATTTTGGGTCAGGCTTGGCGTAAGGCCCCTGCCCGACAGGATAAAGATCTGAACGGCCCCATGGACGATAGCAACGACCTCTTTTCCGGACTGCCCCTGACACCGAAGCAGGAGGAAGCTCCAAAGTCTGCCGAGCCACAAAAGGCCGCACCCGCTAAGGCTGCTGCCCCCGCCCTGCGTCCGGCGCCCGTGAACTCGACGTCGGAAGACTACGGCGCGTCCTCGATCCGCGTTCTCGAGGGTCTTGAACCCGTCCGCATGCGGCCGGGCATGTATATCGGCGGCACCGACGAAAAGGCTCTTCACCATCTCTTCGCCGAAGTCATCGACAATTCGATGGACGAAGCTGTCGCCGGCCACGCCAACTTCATTGAGGTTCACCTTGACCTGCAGGGCTACTTGACGGTCAGCGACAATGGCCGCGGTATCCCCGTCGAGAATCACCCGCAAGTTCCCGGGAAGTCGACCCTTGAAGTCATCATGACGAAGCTGCACGCGGGCGGCAAGTTCGACGGCAAGGCATATGAGACGTCAGGTGGTCTGCACGGCGTCGGCGTTTCCGTCGTCAATGCGCTTTCCGACGTGCTGGAAGTCGAGGTTGCGCGCAATCGGAAGCTATATCGTCAGCGCTTTTCCCGCGGTTTGCCCCAGGGCGAACTGGAAGAACTCGGCGACGTCCACAATCGTCGTGGCACGCGAGTCCGCTTTCACCCCGATCCGCAGATCTTTGGCGAGCACGCGAAGTTCGATGCCGGGCGTGTGTTCCGTATGGCACGCTCCAAGGCTTACCTCTTTGGCGGCGTCGAAATCCGCTGGAGTTGCGAGGAAGGCGTTCTGCCGCAAGGCTCGGAGATACCTGACAAGGCGGTCTTCCACTTCCCCGGCGGCCTGAAGGATTACCTGCAGGCGACGATGGGCAAGGAATTCACCGTTACCCGCGAGATATTCGCAGGGAAAACCGAGAAGACCAGTGGTCATGGCTCCCTGGAGTGGGCGATCACCTGGTACGGCGGCGATCCCCAGGTCCACTCCTACTGCAACACGATCCCGACGCCCGAAGGCGGCACGCACGAGGCGGGCCTGCGCATCGCGCTGACCAAGGGCCTGAAGAATTACGCCGAACTGACGCAGAACAAGCGCGCTGCCCAGATCACCACCGATGACGTGATGATCTCCGCCGTCGGCATGCTCTCGGTCTTCATCCGCGAGCCGGAATTCGTCGGCCAGACGAAGGACAAGCTCGCCACGGTCGAAGCCCAGCGGATCGTTGAAAACGCACTCCGCGACCCCTTTGACCACTACCTTGCCGACAATCCGAACGAGGCAGCCAAGCTGCTCGACTGGGTTATAGAGCGTGCGGAAGAACGCCTGCGCCGTCGCAAGGAAAAGGAAGTCAACCGCAAGACCGCCGTGCGCAAGCTGCGCCTGCCCGGCAAGCTAGCCGATTGCGCACAGAACACCGCCCAGGGTGCCGAACTCTTCATCGTCGAAGGTGACTCGGCAGGTGGCTCGGCCAAGCAGGCTCGCAATCGTGCCAACCAGGCGATCCTCCCCCTGCGCGGCAAAATCCTCAACGTCGCCAGTGCCGGTCGCGAAAAGCTTGGCGCCAACCAGCAGCTCGCCGATCTCGTTCAGGCGCTCGGTTGCGGTACGCGCTCGAAGTATCGTGAGGAAGACCTTCGCTACGAACGCATCATCGTCATGACCGATGCCGACGTCGACGGTGCCCACATTGCCTCGCTACTGATCACGTTCTTCTATCAGGAAATGCCGGAGCTGGTCCGTGGCGGTCACCTCTTCCTGGCCGTACCGCCGCTCTACAAGATCACCCAGGGCGCGAAGTCCGCTTACGCCCGCGACGATGCGCACCGCGCCGAGCTGATGGAGACCGAGTTCAAGGGCAAGGCGAAAGTCGAAATCAGCCGTTTCAAAGGCCTTGGCGAAATGCTGCCGGCGCAGCTCAAAGAAACCACCATGGACCCAGGCAAGCGCACGCTGTTGCGCGTGATTATCGACGAGGTGGATTTCGAGGGTACGCGCACGGCGGTCGACGACCTGATGGGAACGAAGCCGGAAGCGCGCTTCCGGTTCATTCAGGATCGCGCCGCCTTTGCGGAAAACCTCGATATCTGAACCGGCTAGTCGAGGCGCACCGTAATTTCCGTCTTCACGGAGTTGGCAAGAAAGCACAACTCGTGCGCTTCGTGGTGGAGTTTCTGTTCGATCTCTCGGTTCGGCCTGTCGCCGGCATAGGTAACCTGCGGTCGAAGCTCCACGCGGCTCACCATTGTCCTGCCCTGCACAGTTTCCATAAGGCCGGTTGCCGCATCGACATAGCTATCGACCAGGATGCGCTTCTTTGAGGCCAGCCAGAGATAGAAGAGCATGTGGCAGCTCGACAGTGCTGCAACGTATGCCTCTTCCGGATCAACATTCTCGGCAAGCGCGTACGGCAACGGCACATTGTGCGGCGAAGCGGAGGCAGCGACGGTGGCGCCGCCATCAAAGCTCCATCTGTGCCCGCGGCTATAGCGTCCGTCGATAAAACTTGCCGCGCCCCGCTCCCATGCGACCTCCGCGGAAAACGTCGTCATCTCTCATTCTCCCTTGCGCGTCAGGCGCGCTGTTGTCATCTGCAGGTGGCCCGACAGGGCCTTCAGTGCCTCAGCCTCGTCGCGACGCGCGCATGCGTCTATGATGGCGCGATGCTCGGCGTGGAGGATCACACGCTCGTTGGAGCCCTTTGGCTGCCTCAGATAGGCACGACGCGATTCACGCCGCAGTTCGTCGATCATGGACAGAAGGCGGCGATTGCCACATCGCCCGTAGAGCGTTCGATGAAAGGCGACATCCAGCTCCTCCAGCGTGGCCGGATCATCCTCTTCGATCAGATCTTCATTGAGACGGCGCGCCTTGCGCAGGTCGCTGTCGCCGAGCAGCGGCAGCGCAGCGCGCAGCGCCATGCTCTCCAAGGCTGCGCGGATCTCGGCGAGTTCACGTGCTTGCTCTTCCGTCAAACCGGCGACGGCCAGGCTTCGGTCAGGCCGCCGGTCGAGCAGGCCTGACGCTAGCAACCGATCTAGCGCCTGGCGTACCGGCTGGCGGCTCACGCCAAACCGCTCTGCCAGGAGCTCTTGTTTCAGGACGGTCCCTGGCGGCAGGCTCCCGCCTTCTATTTCGCGCCGCAGCGCCGTTGCAATCAGGTTTGTATCCATGGATCCAAAGTAAACGCGCAAGTGTATTTTGGCAACGCTGTGGCAGGATTTCTGTCATATTGATTGCGAAGAATAGCGTTAGGGAGCGTAGTATGGATCGCCGGTGGTCTCACGGGCGCCAGTCGATGACATGAATCGGTCATTGTGCTTGCGCCCGAGGGACGCATGGCCCATATCCATAGCCAAAACAGGGGAAAAGAACGACGTGAGCCTTCCGAACAACAACATCCAGCGAGAGCCGCGATGGCTCGGCCCCTCAGGCCCAGCCCGCACGCCGTTAATTCCCTCCATCTCCGCGGCGCGCTGGCTGCTCGTGCTTGTTGTCGCTGCTGGCGTCTACTTCTTCTACGGCTTTGCTGTCCCGGTTCTCGCCGCCCTTGTCATCGGCTTTGCAAGCTGGCCGCTGTATCGCCGGCTTCTCAGCCGTGTCGGTGGAAACACAACGGTCGCCGCCACCATCGCCATTCTGATGATCGTGACGTTTCTCGTGTTGCCGATCTTTTTCGCCGTCACCTATACGACAGGTGAGGTGCGCGAATGGGTGGCCTGGGCCGTGCACGCAAACAGGTCCGGTGCGCCAACCCCGCAGTGGATCATCGCCCTGCCTTTTGCCGGTCCGTATCTCGATGAACTGTGGACCAGATATATCGGCAGCCCCGGTGCCATGGGTGAGCTAATCCAGGCTGTGAGCGGCGCCCATATCGGCAACATCTATCGGGCGATTCTGGCAGCTGGCGGTGGCGCCTTCCACCTGCTCCTCACGCTGCTCTTCATGTTGATCGCGCTGTTCTTCGTCTACCGCGATGGTTCCTCCTTCTCGCAGCAGATCGATATGCTCGGCGAACGCATTCTTCCGAACCGCTGGGAGCGAATTTCCCGCGTCGTTCCGGCAACCATCAGCTCGACTGTCATGGGCATGACGCTGATCGCGATCGGCGAAGGCATCGTGCTCGGCGTCGCTTATTGGATCGCCGGTGTCCCCTCGCCCGTCACGCTCGGCGTCCTGACCGGTATCATGGCCCTGATACCCGGTGGTGCCCCGCTGTCCTTTACCCTGGTGTCTGTCTACCTGCTCGCCAGTGGCTCACATATCGCAGGCATCGGCCTTTTCGTTTGGGGAACGGTCGAGCTGTTCATTGTCGACAAGACACTTCGTCCGAAGCTTGTTGGCGGTCCCATCAAGCTGCCATTCCTGCCGACCTTCTTCGGCCTTGTCGGCGGCGTGAAAACCATGGGCTTTCTCGGCCTCTTCATCGGGCCGGTGCTGATGGCCCTCATTGTGGCGATCTGGCGCGAATGGATGCACGAGGTCCGGAGTGCCGAAACCGGCCCGAACGTCATGATCGACGAGCAGGCCCCGCCGGCGTCTCGCGCGGCCGAATGATCAGGGCAGCCGCTTTTCCATGAACAGGCTAAGTGGGTCTGGCAGGTAGCTGCCAAACGCTTCGATTTCGCCATAGCCGTACTTTCGGTAGAGAGCGATCGCTTCTGGCTGGTAAATGCCGGTTTCAAGACGGACGGCTTGGAGCTTCTTTTCAGCGGCCGTCGTTTCGAGTGCGTCCATCAGCTTGCTTGCCACTTTCAAGCCGCGGGCGCCGGGATCGACGAACATCCGCTTGATCTCCGCCGTTCCGTCGCCAGCCTCGACCAGTGCACAGCAGCCAACGATCGCACCCTCGTTGCGGGCGACGAAGAAGCTGACGGCCGGCTTCTCCAGGGTCGATACATCGACGAGGTGATTGCTTTCTGGCGGATACAGAGACTGGGCATAGGCGTCGGACATGTCGAGCAAGCGGAGCACGCCGTCTTGGCGCGGTGTTTCCAATGCAATCGTAATGGACACGGGTTTTTCCTGTCTTGTGGCGCCCGCGTAAAAAATGTTGGGGCGCCTTCATTCTGTTGGAATTTCAGCATCTAAGAGGCGAAGGTTCAATATTCAAAAGGCGATATTATGCAAGCGGTGCTGGTTGCAATGACGATCCTAGGCTGCAACGACTCGGTCACACAATGCAACTATCTCGCCACGGTTGAGCAGAAATGGCAGACCGTCGCCATGTGCGACGCCGATTCGGAAAGGCAGCTGAAGCGCTATACGAATGTCAGCTACCCAACGGTAATTGCTGTCTGTGAGCCACCGAAGCCTGCCTCCCCGGAAGCACCAAAGGCGGTCGTGGAAAGCGCGCCGACGCCGCCCGTTCCAGCCGAAACGCAGGGTCGATTGTCGGCCCTCGCTGACCGGGTGGCGAGTGAGGTGCGCGCGTACCTGCCGTCCGGTAGCGAAATGAAAACAGCGCTGGCTTCACCCGTCCACTTCGTCTCGGGCAGCTATTCCTGGGTGGCGAAGCGGCTGCACCGCTAGGCTGCGGCGAGCGACGTAAATTGAGCATAAGCGCGTGCATGCTGCCGCTGTTCAGCGATGTGCAGCCTTTCGATCATCTCCAGGAGTTCCTGCACGGCCCCATGCGTTGCATGCCGGCGGAACTTCTCAAGCAGCTTGCCGCAGACGTCGCCGAGCATCGTCGCTGCCAGATCTTTCGATGCGTCCCGCCACAACAGCGTCGCTTCGACGAAGATCGTGCTGATCTCGCGGGAAAGGCCGGCCGTCTCATAGAGGGCGCGCACCGCGTGCATGCGACCGGTTGCGAGAATGGAGCGAACGCGTCGCTCTTCGCAGCCAGTCAGGTTGACGATGGCGCCTGCGAAGAACTCGACCTTTCCGGAGCAAAGAGCGTGGATCAGGCACGACGGCGTTAGGTGGCCACTAACCCGTAAATGCTCGACAAGGTCTGAAATCTCGCGCGGCGTAATCTCGCCAGCAATCGACACGATGGCAGTTTCATTGGCCTCTCTGCTGATCCTGTGCAGTCGGCCGGGATCGATCGTCGCTAGCGCCAATGGCAGACCAACGAGGGCGGCGCTGACATGCTGCGTCAACAACTGACGCGCGTCCGCCGCAAGATCCCCGCGCTCCAGCAGCAGATTGCGGATTTCGCAGTGATGGCCGAGCCGCTCGGCAATTCTTTTAAGAGAGTAAGGCGCGATGGCCGCCCCGCCGTTCTCGAGAAGGCAGAGGACGGCCTCTTCTTCACCGATCTCGGCGAGCGCGGCTGAAACCGGCCGTGAAATCGTGCCGCGCGCGGCAATCAGCATTCGCGTGATGTCGCTGCCGCTGGCCGCGAGATCCACGAGGTCTGCGTCCGACAGTAAGGGTGAGCATGTGACCGCATGGCAGGCGATCTCCGGCTGATCCGCGGCCAGCGAGAGAATAACCGCTCGCGGCGCCTCCGGTGACCAAGAGATTGCTTCGGCAAGCGCCAGCCTCACCTTGGGGGATGGGTCGTCGAGCAGGAAAGTCATGGCCATCTCGGCCGCGGCGCGTTCTTCTGCTGCCATTTCGGACTGCAGATAGGCTCTGCCGAGGGCACTGGCCGCACGGGCCCTGTCTCCGGCCTTGGCAGTTTCCGCCCAACGAAGAAATGCTTCTACGATCACCCGTGTGCCCCATGCCCGAATGCGATTCTCTCGCATTCCAATCAGTGAGATCACGGTATCTTGGAAAAGTTTATGATTGGTTCACCATGTTCCTTAAGCGCTGACGGCCAACGTCAAACCTGCGGCCGGAACATTTCGAACACGTCGCTGCCTTCGCTGTAGTCCATGTAACCCATGCGGGCGACTGGCCTGGCGATCGCCATATCGAGTCGCCCATCGCGAATGATCGTCTCGTCGATGTGGATGCCGACAACCTGACCGAGGATCATGATGTTCTCGGAATTTTCACCGGTGAGTGACTTCGGCACAAGGGTCTCCGTTACCTTGCATTCGAGCACGGCAAAGGCCTCGGCGACGTAGGGCGCGTCGACAAGCTCACCCTTCCTGGCGGCGAGGCCGGAAAGAGCAAACTCGTCAACGCCATAGTCGACGGCCGCAGATGAGATATTCATCTTCTCGACCAGGTTCCGGCTGACAAAGTTACAGGTGAACTCGCCGGTCTCGATCGCATTCCTCTGGCTGTGCTTTAGACCGGCGGAGGAAAACATCACGAGTTTCGGGCGGTCGGAAATCGCATTGAAGAAAGAGTACGGTGCAAGGTTGATCGAGCCGTCGCTTCCCCTGCTGCCGATCCAGCCAATCGGACGCGGCGAGACAATGGCCTTGAAGGGATCGTGCGACAGGCCATGCCGGTTCGTATCGGTGGTATAGAACATCAGTCCCCTCCGCCAACCCAGGTCACAGTCTCGGTCAGTTCCGGGCGCGGGCGCTCGACGGGCGGAAACGTCGTTGAGCCCATGTGAATGAAACCAGCGATCTTTTCGCCCGACTTGACGCCCAGGAGTTCGTAGGCGCGCTCGTCATAGGCGAACCACTCCGTCAGCCAGTTGGCGACCCAGCCGTGGGCATTGGCGGCGAAGATGATGTTGAGGCAGACAGCACCAGCAGACATCAGCTGCTCCCACTCGGGAATCTTGATGTGCGGGCCGGACTTGCTGACGACGGCAACGACAACAGGAGCGCGGGTAAAGCGCGTACGCTCCACCTGGACCATTTCCTCAGACAGTTCTGGCTTGGCCTCGAGCGCGAGCTTGAGGAGCTCTTGGCCAATCCGGGCACGCTCTTCGCCGCGATAGACGATGAAGCGCCATGGCGCGAGCTTGCCGTGGTCGGGCACGCGGGAGGCCAGGCGCAAAATCTCTTCGATCTCGGCTTTGTCGGGGCCCGGCTCGCACATCTGGAAAGCGGGAATAGAGCGACGGACACCGAGATAGTCGATCAGCTTGATATCGGATTTCATGCGGGAGAGACTTCCATTTTCATGACAGCATTTGGGATGGGTCTTGAATTTGCCATCGCGTTGGTCTTGAAGTGGCCTCTGTGATTTCAGATGTCAATTGGTTCGCACGACAGATGGTTGGCATTTCGCCATATGCACGCATAAGCCTGGCCTTGGTTTTGACCGCCCTACTGCCTTTAAGCAGCCAGGCGCAGGACGCCTTCCAGACCTTCAAGCAGTTGGATACGACTGCGAAAATGCCGAAGCTGAATGCCTTCATCGCGCCGGGCACCGCCCCGCAGGGCTCGAAGCTGCGCGAGATCGCGCTCGAGGCGAAACTGACCGCCAACGGCGATCCTGTTCAGGATGGTCTCTCCTGGTATGTGTTCAGCCCGGCAGCGGGCACCGACGGAAAGCTTCCGCTGATCGCGTCCTCGCAAGGCGGCTCCGCGGATTTTCAGCTCGCGCCGGGAGACTATTTCGTCAACGTTTCTTTCGGTCGCGCCGGTGTCACGCGCAAGCTGACGGTTCCTGAAGAGGGTCAGGTCGACAAGCAGACGATGGTGCTGGAAGCCGGTGGCTTACTGCTGAACGCGGTCTCGGGAACGGACGTTCGCATTCGCCCGGATCAGCTCAGCTTCTCGATTTACTCCGCCGACGTGCGTGAGGACGGCGAGCGCGGTCTTGTCATGGCTGACGTGCCGCCAAACACCGTGGTTCGCTTGAATGCCGGAACCTACCACATCGTCTCCGAATACGGCGACACCAATGCCTCGATCCGCGCCGATATCCAGGTGGAGGCAGGCAAGCTCACGGAAGCAACGATCCAGCACAAGGCAGCACAGATCACGTTCAAGCTCGTGTCCGACGCCGGTGGGGAAGCGATCGCCGATACGGCCTGGTCGATCCTGACGGCCGCTGGCGACAGTGTCGGCGAGAGCGTCAGCGCTTTCCCGACCATGGTGCTCGCCGAAGGCGAATACTCCGCCGTCGCTCGAAACAAGGACAAGATCTACCAGCGGGATTTCAAGGTCGAAGCCGGCAAGAACACAGACGTCGAAGTTCTTATGAAGGACGTGCAACCCGAAGAACCGACAGAGGCCGCTAAAACCGTTCAGGTTCAGCCGGATCAGCAACCGCCAGCGAGTGACGGCTCGCCGAATACGCAGGCACCGCTACCTACCTACGATCAGCTCCAGGGCGGCACCGGCGCCGACGCGGACTGATCGGCCTCCTAGGGGGCCACAGACAAAGAAAAACCGCCCGGTTCTTTTAGAAACCGGGCGGTGTTGTATTCACGTGCTGGAGGCAGCTCAGGCTGCCTTTGCCTTCCTCGCTTCCGCCTTCCGGCGCACGTCCGGCGGCGTGGCTTCGAGCCCGAGGCTTGCGATTGCCTCGTCAAGCGACATCGAGGTTTGCTCCTGGCTGCCAAGACGGCGGATGTTGACCGTGCGCTCTTCCGCTTCCTTCTTCCCGCAGACGATGATGACGGGAACTTTCGTAACGGAATGCTCGCGGATCTTGTAGTTGATCTTCTCGTTACGGAAGTCGGTCTCAACGGTCAGGCCGGCGTCCCGCAGCGCTGCCGCGACTTCGGCGCCATAGCCGTCGGCCTCGGACGTGATCGTCGCGACGACGACCTGCTGCGGCGATACCCACAGCGGCAGATGTCCTGCGAAGTTCTCGATCAGGATGCCGAGGAAGCGCTCCATCGAACCGCAGATCGCGCGGTGGATCATCACCGGCTGCGTCTTTTCCGAATTGCTGTCGATGTAGAAGGCACCGAAGCGTTCCGGCAGGTTGAAGTCGACCTGCGTCGTGCCGCACTGCCATTCACGGCCGATCGCGTCCTTTAGCGTATATTCGAACTTCGGACCATAGAACGCGCCCTCGCCCGGCAGAACGCCGGTCTTGATGTTGTTCGACTGGTGTTGGATCGTGTCCAGCACGTCGGTCATCACGCTTTCGGCGCGATCCCAAAGATTATCCGAACCAACACGCTTTTCCGGGCGCGTTGAGAGCTTGATGGTGATCTCGTCGAAGCCGAAGTCCTTGTAGACCGACAGGATCAGATCGTTGATCTTCAGGCACTCGGCTGCCATCTGCTCGTCGGTGCAGAAGATGTGCGCATCGTCCTGCGTGAAGCCGCGCACACGCATCAACCCATGCAGAGCACCGGACGGCTCGTAGCGGTGAACTGTGCCGAATTCCGCAAGACGGATCGGCAGTTCGCGATAAGACTTCAAGCCATGCTTGAAGATCTGCACATGGCCGGGGCAGTTCATCGGCTTCAGCGCGAACACGCGGTCATCATCCGTATCGTCGCCGGCGACGGTGACCTTGAACATGTTGTCGCGGTACCAGCCCCAGTGACCGGAGGTTTCCCAGAGCGACTTGTCGAGCACCTGCGGCGCATTGACCTCCTGGTAGTCTTCGGCGAGACGACGGCGCATATAGGCGACGAGCGTCTGGAACATGCGCCATCCCTTGCCGTGCCAGAAGACAACGCCCGGACCCTCTTCCTGGAAATGGAAGAGGTCCATTTCGCGGCCGAGGCGGCGGTGATCGCGCTTCTCGGCTTCCGCGAGCACGTGCAAGTAGTTGTCGAGTTCGGCCTGTTCGGCAAATGCCGTGCCGTAGATGCGGGTCAGCATCGGATTGTTGCTGTCGCCACGCCAATAGGCGCCGGCCACCTTCATCAACTTGAACGCCGTCCCGATCTGGCCGGTCGATGCCATATGGGGGCCGCGGCAGAGGTCGAACCAGTCGCCCTGATAATAGATCTTCAGATCCTGGCCTGCCGGAATCGCATCGACGAGTTCAACCTTGTAGCTTTCGCCCTTCGCGGCGAACACTTCCTTGGCCTTCTCGCGCGCCCAGACTTCCTTGGTGAACGGCGCGTTGCGAGCAATGATCTCCTTCATCTTCTTTTCGATTTTCGGCAGATCGTCGGGTGTGAAGGGCTCGTTCTTGGCAAAGTCGTAGTAGAAGCCGTTCTCGATAACAGGGCCGATCGTGACCTGCGTGCCGGGCCAGAGCTCCTGCACGGCTTCCGCCATCACGTGGGCTGCGTCATGCCGGATCAACTCCAGCGCGCGGCCGTCGGTGCGGGTGATGATTTCAATTGCGCCTGCCGTCACCGGATCGGAAAGGTCACGGACCTGACCGTCGATAGCGATCGCGACTGCCTTCTTGGCAAGCGACTTGGAAATGGATTCTGCGACATCCTTGCCGGTTGCGCCAGCATCGTAGCTGCGCACGGAACCATCGGGAAATGTCAGGGAAACGGATTGGGACATCTAGAATTCTCCTTGTCCAGTCCCGCCAACGAATGCGGGTGGTTGCAATGAAGCGCTTCGTCCGCACGAATGCGCCGCCGCCTGATACCGAGATTTGCTGCTTGAGTAAAGAAAAAGCCAGCTTAGCCGATCATTTCGGCAAGGCCACGCACCGTGTTCCAGTTCCGCAATGTTCCGACGCCCATTCGCTTGGTCGTCAGTGCCGAGAGCAACTTCCACTCGCTCGGCTTGCCGGCAAAATCGATCCAAAGGTCGCCGGCGGTGAGTGCCATTCGCTGCTTAAGATCGGCATAAGGGCGAAGCGCCTCCATGGCAGTAGGTGGAAGCGGCCTGCGCATGACGCGCACCATCACCTGACTGCCCTCGCCGTCTGCAAAAGGATTGGACTTCGCAAGGGTCAACCAGTCGATACCTTTGCGCACGATGATATCGACCGGTTTGCCGAAACGAGCCTTGAAGGCCGATTCCAGCTTCGCCTCGATCTCTGCGAGCAGGGCGGCATCGGCCTCGAAAACGATGTTCCCGGTCGAGACAAGTGTCCTCGGATTCTTGTACCCGATGTCCTTGGCCATGTCGCGAAGGTCGGACATCACCACGCGGCGACCGGGCGCAAGCACAATGCTGTGCAGGAGCGCGACGTAGATCATGCTTTGCAGAACTCTGCCGCGCCCTCGCCAAAATCTTCGAGTTCGTGCTTGGACGCGGCCGCATCCACATACTTGAGCGAGGCATCGGGGACGTCGAGGCGACGGCGAAACACCCGAAATGCACCTTGCGTCATCGTTCAGCCCGCCTTGCGACCAAGCGCGAGGTAGCACCAGGGCGTCCACCAGTGAAAGCGTTCGCCGAGCTGCTCAGGAACCGGGTCGAGCCCGCTGGTGCCGCCCGGGCCGCAGCGCGCGACGCGAAAGAGCGTCATCCATCCGCCGTTCCACAGCCCGTAACGGGCGACTGCCTCATAGCCGTATTCCGAGCAGGTCGGGATGTGGCGGCAGGAATTGCCGATGAAACCGGAGAGGGTCAACTGGTAGGCGCGAATGAAACCCATCCCCAGCACCCTGCCGGCCGTCTTCCGAAACGGGCCGGAGTAATTTCGGGAGTAGGAGCGCGTGGATCGACGCGGTGCGGCGGCGCCACCCTCGTCTTCGTCCTCATCGCGATTGATCGAACAGAATTTGCACATCGGCTATGCCGCTCAGGCCTCGATGGTTTCGCCGCGCTTGGCCTCGACCTGGCTGACCGCATCGACGACGGCGTCGAAGGTCAGCATCGTCGAGGCATGTCGTGCCTTGTAGTCCTTCACGGGGCGGAGATAACGCATGTCCTCGAAGCGGCCTTCCGGCCCCTCGCCGTCCGCCTTCAGCATTGCCAGCATGTCCTCTCGCGCCTTGCGCAACTCAGTCGCGCTGGCGCCGATCACATGGCGGGCCATGATCGAAGACGATGCCTGTCCGAGCGCGCAGGCTTTGACGTCGTGCGCGAAGGCGGTGACCGTATCGCCGTCCATCTTCAGCCAGATCTTGACCTTGGAGCCGCAAAGTTTGGAGTGCGCCTGGGCGCTGGCGTCCGCATCCGGCAAGCTGCCGATCAGCGGAATATTGCCCGCGAATTCCAGGATTTTGCTGTTGTAGATATCGTCCATCGTGGATTCCGCTCCAGAATTCATGCGGATCGGCGCCTCAAAACTCATTGTAGCACAAAAGAAAAACACAGCGTGTCGTGCCGGGAGACTTACATAAGGATGCCGTTTTCCTATATGTATGTCGTTCGAAGGCCAGAAAAATGCAATGGCCTCGGCTAAGTTTGATTGGGAAACCGTGCCGGAAGGGCAGCAAACCAAGCCCTGAAAGCCCCGGAGCCTGCCAAAGGTGCATGAATTCCCTTGAGTGGAATTGCCAGTGGCTAGTCCGAAAGACGGTCCGCCAAAGCGGATCAGGAGACTGTTACATATGGACGCCATCATCAAGAATTTTCCGCAGACCCCCGCCGATCTCGATGCGGATCGGCCCAGCCAAAAAGAAGCAGAGGATGCCGTCCGCACGCTGTTGCGTTGGGCAGGTGACGATCCGACGCGCGAAGGCCTGCTCGATACGCCAGCACGCGTGGCCAAAGCCTATCGTGAACTCTTTGCCGGCTATGATATGGACCCGGAAGATGTGCTGGGCCGTACCTTTGAAGAGGTTGCCGGCTACGACGACATGGTCCTGGTGAGGGATATTCCGTTCTTCTCTCATTGCGAACACCACATGGTTCCAATCATCGGCAAGGCCCATGTTGCCTACATGCCGGATGGCAAGGTGCTGGGCCTTTCGAAGATCGCACGCGTCGTTGAGATCTACGGTCGTCGCCTGCAAACGCAGGAAACCATGACCGCCCAGATCGCTAAGGCCATTGACGACACGCTCACTCCGCGCGGTGTAGCCGTCATGATTGAGGCCGAACACATGTGCATGGCGATGCGCGGTGTGCAAAAGCAGGGCTCGACCACATTGACGACAACATTTACCGGAACGTTCAAAACTGAGCCGGCTGATCAAGCCCGATTCATGTCCATGGTCCGGAGCCGCTGAATACGGCTTCAGTTAAGAAAGCCGCGATGATGCCCTTTGCGTTCAATGCGCCGTCCGATGATAAATCAGAACTTGAGGACGCGGGCGACTTCACGCCACGCTTTGACGATCGCGGCCTGATCACCGCGATTGTCACCGATTCCGCCGATGGCGAGTTGCTGATGGTGGCGCATATGAACGCCCAGGCCCTCGCACTGACCATTCAGACCGGGAAGGCTCATTACTTCAGCCGCTCGCGGGGCAAGCTCTGGATCAAGGGCGAAACCTCGGGCAACACCCAGATGGTCAAGGAAATTCGGACGGACTGCGACCAGGACGCCATCTGGCTGAAGGTCGAGGTCGCAGGCCATGATGCCACCTGTCACACCGGTCGCCGATCCTGCTTCTATAGGACCGTGAACCTCGAAGACGGCAAGCCGATGCTCGAAATCGTCGATGACGAGCTCCAGTTCGATCCGGACGAAGTCTACGGTAAAGAGTCATAAAAGCAGGCAGTTGCCTCTTATTGGGCCAAAATCTACGCCTATATACGAATTGGAAAGGGACGCGGGACACTAATATAGTTCGTTTTTAATTGTTTGCCGGGAGGGATACGAGCCATGCTGAATTGGGGATTGTACCGCCAAAGCTCCGAGGCGGGCGCGTCCAATGCCAGCACCCCGACCGCGCCAGACATGAACGCTCCCGCATCTCCTCCGCCTGCCCCGAAGAGAACCAAGCTTGCCCTTGCGCTGGGCGGCGGCGCCGCACGCGGCTGGGCGCATATAGGGGTTCTGCGCGCCCTGGACGAAGAAGGTATCGAGATCGGCATGGTTGCCGGAACCTCGATCGGTGCGCTGGTCGGCGGCTGCTATCTGGCGGGCAAGCTCGACGAACTGGAAGGATTCGCTCGTTCGCTGACGATGCGGCGTATAGCGAGCCTGCTTGATCTGACGATCGGCGGCAGTGGTCTGTTCGGCGGCATGCGGTTGACGAAGCGCATGCAGGAGCATCTTGAGGGGCTCAACGTCGAAGATCTGGACCGGCCATTCGTGGCTGTCGCCGCCGAAGTAAACACCGGGCACGAAGTCTGGATCGCAAACGGATCGCTAATTACGGCTCTTCGCGCCTCCTATGCCCTCCCCGGCATTTTCGAACCCATCCGCAGCAATCAACGGACACTCGTCGATGGCGCGCTGGTCAATCCGGTTCCCGTTTCCGTATGTCGCGCCTACGAGCAACCGCTCGTGGTTGCCGTCAATCTGAACTACGATCTTTACGGTCGATCGGCTGTCGTCCGGCACAATGCAACCCTCTCGCGCTCCGAAGTCCAGCGACGCGAGGAGGTGCCCTATACCAAGCTCGGCATGACCGGTGTGATGGTGCAGGCTTTCAACATCATCCAGGATAGGATCGCGCGTGCGCGCTTGGCGGGCGATCCGCCGGACATATCGCTTCAGCCGCGTCTCGGCGATATCGGCCTCTCGGAATTCCATCGCGCTGGAGAAGCGATTGAGCGCGGCTATGAAGAAGCCAAGCTGAGGCTTCCCGAGTTGAAACGGATGCAGGAACTATTCGCCGGCTCTCTCTAGGCGCCGGCGAAGCATTCAGCCGGCGATGTAGGCCTTGATCTGTTCGGCTTCCAGTTCGACTTCAGCAATACGCGTCTTCACGACGTCACCAATCGAAATGATACCGGCAAGTTTGCCGTTCGTTTCGACAGGAACGTGACGGAAGCGTCGGCTCGTCATCAGCCCCATCAGGTCATACACTGTCGAATCTTCATGGCACCGATAGACCTTTGCGGTCATAAGCGAGCCAACCGGCTGATCGAGGCAGGCCGCCCCCGCCTTGGCGATCGCGTGCACGACGTCGCGCTCCGTGAAAATCCCGGAAATCTTGTTTTCCATCCCGACGATAACGATAGCGCCGATCTTCTTCTTGCTGAGAATCACAGCCGCCTCGGCAACGGTCGTGTTTGGCCCGGCGGTTACGACATCCCTGCCCTTCGCATCGAGTATGGCCTTGACTGAGTTGGACATTCTTGAACCTCCTATGTCGAAAGTGAAACACTTCAACTGATCACAGGCATCCGTGGCGGCTCTCCTCCCATCACGGATCAGGAGGAATGGTGCACTCCAATGCTCAAGATTGCAATATATCCGATGTCTCTGAAATGAGCGGCTGCTCGGGTGGCTCCCGGTCGAAAAAGCCGAAGAGAACGAAGCCGAAAACGAAGCCTCCGATATGGGCGTCCCAGGCGATTGCCTGGGATCCGTCGCCAATCAACGGGACGCCGACGGCGATCAGGAGATTGCCCACGAACCAGAAGAGAATGAAGGCGACGACCGTGCGGCTGCGAAACGCTCCCAGCATCGAGAGTCGCGGATTAAGATGCGCCGGCCCGCTCATCCGCTGTTCAGGCGGGAACGCAAAGCGGCAGGCAGCGCCCATCAGGCCGGACACCACGCCCGACGCGCCGATCAGCAGCGTGGCCCCTCCCCAATCTAAGGCCGCATGGAAGGCGGCGGACGCAGTTGCCGAGAGCACCCAGAAAACGATGAAGCGAAACGTTCCAATCCGGCGCGCCACCGGTGTGCCGAAGGCCATGAGCCACAGCCCGTTGAAAACGATATGCTCTATACTGCCGTGAAGCAGCGAATAGGTAATCGGCGTCCAGAAAAGTTGCGGGCCCTGCTCTGAAAGCGGCGTGATGTAGCGCAACGGAATGAAGCCGAAATTGAAGAACAGCCAGTCGAGGCCACTGCCGGATAGAAGCAGCGATTGAACCGCATATATCAGCCCCAGCAGCGCAAGTGCCGCGAGCACCGGGCCCGGAAGGTTGAAGATGGGTGACGGCGGCGGGGGCTCTATCGCCGTTTGCGGCTCCGACTGCTCGTTCATCTTCGTCCTCAATTGATTGCGGCACAGCCTTACAGGACGAAAGGTCAAAAAAAAAGCCGTCCGGCAAAGACCGGACGGCTTCGAGCGTCGAGGATATCCGCGCCCGACAGTCTGTGCTGAACTTCCCGAAGACAGGAAGCGATGGACAGACATTGTCACGGCGCGATGCGCGGCTCAATCGAAACCGTTCCTTAACCTTAACTGCTCCGAGCTGGCACGAGATACGCACAGCATCATAGCGCATGGCCATGACGGCCGTGTTTTGATCCAAAATGAAACAGCCGGTGCAGCAATGCGTCTCAAAACGACGATCGACCTATTCGAATATTGGACTCGGATCCGCGGCAAAGACGTTGCGCCGTTGAGATCGCAGGTCGAGCCAACGCATTTGCGGCAGATTCTGTCGAGCGTGTTTCTCCTCGAAACAGGTGATTCGGGCCGCATTGCATTCCGCCTTGCCGGAACCCGTATTTGCGATCTCTTTGGTCGCGATCTCCGTGGGGTCCCGTTTTCCGAGCTTTGGGCGCATGGGAAGGACGACATCGAACAGATGGCCGCGGGCCTCATGAGCAACGCGATGCCGGAGCTGCTCAACGCCACGGGTTTCACCGCGGCCGGCCATTGTGCCTCCTTCGAAATTGTCCTCCTGCCGCTTCGCTCGGACGAGTGTCAATGCGACAAACTTCTAGGGGCTATCGCCCCCGCGGTCGCATCAAGCTGGCTGGAAGTCGTGCCGCTCCAGTTCCTCGCTCTCGATCGCATCCGATCACTGCACGAAGGGCTTGGCTCCGACAGGGAGCTCAAGGATGCCGAGTTCGGAGATGAGCACCCGCTATACGAGCGTACCCCGTCGATCGCTGACACAATGCGACGCGTTATGTCCAATCTATTTGCTGAATTCGGCGTTCCAGGCTCGGTTAGGCACAACTGAATGCGTGCATAGTGCACGAATCTGAACAACCTTCTGTTAAGGGATTCCGGGTAATGATCGGTTGGTTGTATTTCATGAAGAAGCCCTTTGATGCACGCGTTCCAGCAAGTTCAGACGCAACGAACTGCGCCTCGCCTCGAACAAGGTGCCTTTCAACGTGTCCCAATCAACATGCAGGGCCGGCTTATGCTGGCGAACTACGAGGAATTTGAGTGCCTGGTCATCGATATGTCGCCGGGCGACATGTACGTGACTTGCCTGGGCCGCCCTCGTGCCAACGAGCGTGTGGTGGCCTATATCGATCACCTCGGGCGCGTCGAAGGCTATGTGCAGACGATCGATGGTCGTGGCTTTGTCATGTCGATCCATGCGACCGAACGCAAGCGCGAAAAGCTCGCAGCACAGCTAACTTGGCTTGCAAACAAGCATGAGCTTGGCCTTCCGGAAGACCGCCGTCACGACCGCCTGACGCCGCGCGAGACGAAAACCGAAATCACGCTGGAAGACGGCGCCCGCTACAGCTGCCGCATCATGGACCTGTCGCTTTCCGGCGCTGCAGTCGATGTCGAGGTGCGTCCGCCCATTGGCACACCTCTCCGCCTCGGCAATATGCGCGGCCGCGTCGTACGCCATTTCGTGGAAGGCGTTGCGATCGAATTCCTGTCGATCCAGTCGCGGGAAACACTGCGCGAATTTCTCTAATCGTGCCGCAGGCGCGCCGCCCGGGTGCCTGCTGTTCGATGTTCGCTTATCGCGAATTTGATCCCTCGGCCTGTTGCACATCATTCTCTCGATCAACGCAACGGCGGCCGCACCCGCCCAGCCCTGCCGATTGGTCACTCGGCGCCTGCTCAAAGGCAGCTGGACCTTGAGAAGCCGCTTGCGGGCGCATGGCAATTTTTCAGAGCCTAGCCGCAAAGTAGATCTCATCGATCGTGGGCCGTGGATCCGACAGCTGCTTTTCCGCAAAATTTCTCGATAATAATTTTGCTGCCGAAACGTGCCAATCGGCGAATTTCACCGCCAGCACCGCGATTATGATCTAGGCGCGGACCATCGCGGCGGCAGTCCAGATGGTAAATGAAGTCCTCCCAAAGCCTCGGATCCGGACGCTGCGTTAATAACTTGTCCCAAAATGCTGCGATTAAACGCCGAACCTCTTTCCGAGGAAGGAGCAATTTTAATCAAGTTTAGCGCGAAAGCCCTTCGAATTTTAGGCGAATTCGATTTTGTTTTTAGTCGATTTCTCTGCGTGTTTGAATCAACTAAGCCTTTAATTTAACTGCGTAATTTTGCGTCGAATAAAAATGTCTGTGTCAGGTTCTCCTCACAACGGGGACACGACAAATGACAATAACGAGTTTCATCAAAGGCAGTCTGGCCGTCGGTGCAATGTTGATCGCGATGGCGGGTTTGGGACAAGCGAACCCCCTCAACATGACGGTCCTTGGAAATGCGAGCCCGCCGATCGGTGCCTACCAGTTCTGCAAGGAAATGCCTACCGAGTGCGCCAATGAAGACGGCGATCAAGGCGAGCTGCTTCTGACGGAGGAACGCTGGAAGACGATCCTCAAAGCGAACTACCAGGTCAATTCGTCGATCACGCCGTTGACCGACAAGGAAATCTACGGTGTCGAAGAACGCTGGGCCTATCCGCGCACCGCCGGCGATTGCGAAGACTATGCGCTGCTGAAGCGCAAGATGCTGATAGATGCCGGCTTCTCGCCTTCCGATCTGCTGATCACCGTCGTCCTGCAGCCGAATGGCGAAGGCCATGCGGTGCTGACGGTCCGCACGGACCGCGGCGATTTCATCCTCGATAACATGCGCAACAAGGTCATGCTTTGGGCCGATACCGAATACACCTACCTCAAGCGTCAGTCCGCTAACGATCCGAGCCGCTGGGTCAAGCTGCAGGATGGTCGCGCGGTGGCGGTCGGCAGCGTCAAGTAAGCGCGTAACGCCGGGAATATCCGGCGGTAACCATAAGGCTCCGGTCGTCCCCCGCATCCCCGTGCCTGACCGGCGCCACAGAGCCGCTCCCGCTGTCCCGGGAGCGGTTCGTTTTTTCTTGCCGCAAGGCGGCGCTTAAGTGTTCGTTAACCGTATCAGCCGGACAATCGCTGCATCAACCAACGGCACCGGCGACTCTTGTTCCTTTCGCGGCGGTCTGACATCCGAAGGCCGCCATGAACCATACCGGTACCGCACGCGAAATTGAGGAGTCGCCACTCCTTTCGACGCGTTTCGTCGTCCGTTTTACGATCGCTGTCGCCTGCCTTGCGGCTTTGACACTGGCCATCAGTTTCGGTGGTCGCTGGTTTGGCGCTCGCATTTCCCTCGCTGGCAATACCGATGCGATAACGCCGATAACCCTGACGATTGGCCGCGATACTCTCCGCCTTCCCGAAAACACGCTGCGCTTCCCTAGCCAGCGGAAGGACGGCCTGTTCGAAAGGGCGGACCTCTATCTCACTTGGCCGGAAATGCAGGGCTACAGCAAGGAACACCACGAGCGCTTCGACGATGTTACCCAGTCGTCGGGACTGATCTTCCTTCAGGTCACCCAAAGCACTATGTCCCGGGATATGTCGGGACGACTAGAACCGATCTACTCGCATCTCGTCGAGGGCGACGGCGTCCCCTTTGCCAATGGCATGACGCTGCATCACCTGCGCGCAGACGCGGGCTATGCCGATGAGGTTCTGTTGACCGCGCCGCGCGCCGGCGGCCAGGACTATGTCGTACGTTGCGCCTTGCCGGCGACGCGTCAAATGGCCACCAGCGGGGATTGCCAGCGTGACATAAAACTCGGTCGCGACTTAACTGTGCTTTACCGGTTCTCCAGCACGCATCTGCCTGATTGGGACCATATTGATGCCGCTATTCGCCATTTTGTGGAAGAGCGACTTGTGAACGCTTCTGCGCCAGGTCGCTAGAATGATCCGATGTGGCGAAAGAAACGATTAATCATAAACGGATTGGTAACCCCGGACGGATAATTTGCTGAGAGAACGATCGCGCCGGGAGGGCGGCCGATCTCTCCAGTGTCCGAAATGCAAGCGAAGAGTAGAATAGTGCCAAGGTCAGTCTCCTCCGTATCACCATCGCGATCCCGCAATATTCTTATAAGAGCGATCACGGCGCTGTCTCTGGCGGCCGGTATCATTATGGCCGACTCGATCGATGCCGATGCGGAGGCTGCCAACTCAAAATACGCGGGTATCGTCGTTGACGCGAAAACCGGCAACGTTCTCTATAGCGAGAACGCGGATCGCCTGCAGTATCCGGCGTCTCTCACAAAGATGATGACGCTCTACCTGACCTTCGAAGCATTGGAGCAGGGGCGCATCCGCCTGGACACCTCGGTGCCCTTTTCCGCCCACGCTTCCGCCCAGGCGCCGACGAAGCTCGGTGTTCGCGCAGGTGGTACGATTTCCGTCGAACAGGCAATCCTTGGCCTCGTGACGCTGTCGGCCAATGACGCGTCCACTGCTCTCGGCGAGTTGCTTGGTGGCACAGAGGATCGTTTCGCCCAGCTGATGACCGCGAAAGCGCATGCGCTTGGTATGACGCGTACGACCTATCGTAATGCCAACGGCCTGCCGAATACCGCCCAGATGACGACTGCGCGCGACCAGGCCCGTCTGGGTATCGCACTTCGCCAGCATTTTCCGCAGTATTACGGCTATTTCTCCACGCAGAGCTTTAAGTTCGGAAATCGCATCATCCGTAGCCACAACCGTCTTGTCGGCTCCGTGCGCGGCGTCGATGGCATCAAGACGGGTTATACCCGGGCGGCTGGTTTTAATCTGGTTAGCTCCGTTCAGGTCGATGGAAAGTCGATCGTTGGCGTTGTTCTCGGCGGGGCTTCGACCCCTGCCCGCGACAATCAGATGCGCAAGCTGATCGCCGCCTACCTGCCCAAGGCATCCAGCCGCAGTGGTTCCTCGGATCTGATCGCCCAGACCGCGCCACAACCGGTAGCGCCCGTCGCCGAAACACGCGTCGCTTCGGCTGCACCTGAAATCAGCCTGCCTCGGACAGCGCCAACGCCGGATACCCGCGATCAAGCGGCTTCCGCGCAGGTTGCGTATGCCGACGTTGCCAAGTCGAAGTCCGACAATCCGCTCCTCCAGCAGGAAATGCCAGCACCGACGAAGGTCAAGACCCAGGCGATCAAGCAGGCATCTGTTGCTACGCCCACACCTGCTCCTGCCTATGTCCCGCCGGAACAGGGCGATACGTCTGTCGACGAACTGACGACCGCATCGACCAAGGAACCGCAGCTGGCCGGTTGGGCCGTTCAGATTGGCGTTTCTTCCAGCAAGGAAGGCGCGATGGACCTGCTCGACAGCGCCAAGAACAAGGGTGGCAAGTCCCTTCGTTCCGCAAAGCCTATCGCAGTCGCCAATGCCGGAAGCTACCGTGCTCGCTTCAGCGGTTTCGATGACCAGCGTTCTGCTGTGAACGCCTGCAACGCCCTCAAGCGCGCCGGCGTGAAGTGCTGGGCTACGGCCCAATGATCAGCTGACATGCCGCCCACTAGACCGGGCGGCATGTCACAGACGTCGTGATCGTGTGTTTGATCCGACGGAGTTCTGAGACTCGGTTTGTAATGCGTACGGGGATGAGAATGGCGATCAACGAGAATGTTCCGGAATTTCCGCCACATGGTCGGGTGACCGGCAAAAATCCGCGAGCCGGTTTGCACCCGCTACATGAAGCGGCTTTGCGACTGGCAGAGGTAGGATTGCAGCGGCAGAAGCCGAAATCGGCAAAGACCAAGGACCTGATCAATCTGCTACTGTGCCACGGCGCGCGGGCCTGGCGTTGCTCACAGGCGGAAACCAGTATCCACCTTCACGTCACCTGCCCGGAAGGTCGGGCACCGGTAACGTTGCGCCTGCGCTAAGCTAGTCAGAGCAGGCCGAGTTCGGAAAGCTCGCGGCGAAGGTCCGCGGGCATTTCCGCAATTCCTTCTCCAAGGCTATTCAGATCGCGCGGCACATCATCTTGCGGATAGTAGCGCCAGCCCTGGAACGCACGCTTCGGCTGGACTGCCGTTTCGATCACCTCGGGCCCCAGCACCAGATGGCAACGTGAGATTCCCTCGCCATCGGTAAAGGTCTGGATATCGAGCAGCTTCTGGCGCGCCTGCACCTGCCCCTTGATCACCCAGTAGAGCGAACCGCCGTCAAGCAACTCTTCGACCCGTTTCGGGACCATCCTCGTCGTATGCACGGAATGAGGCTCTAGCCCGGCCGCAATCGCCCTGAGAGACCGCTCGGCAACCCACTCACGCAGATCGTCGATCGAATCCGCGCCCACACACAGTTTAATGAGATGCAATGCCATGCCGCCGTTCAAATCCTTTTATCGGGCAGCGTCAAGCGGCAAGTCGCATGTTCACAAAGTCAGCATTCCACGACGTTGACGGCAAGACCGCCGGTAGAAGTCTCCTTGTACTTCTCGCTCATGTCGTTGCCGGTCTGCCGCATGGTTTCGATGCAGGCGTCGAGCGGAACGAAGTGTCTGCCATCGCCCTTGATGGCCAGTGAGGCAGCCGTAACTGCCTTGACCGCGCCGAGGGCATTTCGTTCGATGCAGGGAACCTGCACGAGACCCGCGACTGGATCACAGCTCATCCCAAGATGGTGTTCCAGCGCGATTTCGGCGGCGTTCTCAATCTGCTCTGGCGTCCCGCCCATGACCGCGGCAAGGCCGGCAGCCGCCATGGCGGCTGCGGAGCCCACCTCACCCTGACAGCCGACCTCTGCGCCGGAAATCGAGGCGTTGTGCTTGATGATCCCACCGACCGCAGCAGCGGTCAGAAGATAATCGCGGATGCCGTTCTGGTCCCAATCGTCGTGGAAATGCTCATAATAGCGGATCGTCGCCGGGATAACGCCCGCGGCACCGTTCGTCGGAGCGGTCACGACGCGACCACCAGCAGCATTCTCCTCGTTGACGGCCATGGCGTAGACGCTCAGCCAGTCGTTCGCGAGCAGCGGGTTGATGCGGTTGCTGCGCCATTCCTCCTGCAGCTTGTCGTGAATCGCGCGGGCGCGGCGGCGAACATTCAGCCCGCCCGGCATGATGCCATCGACCTTGAGCCCGCGTTCGATACATGAGCGCATTGCTTCCCAGATGCGATCAAGACCGGCGTCCAGTTCCTCGCGGCTACGCTGCGTTTCCTCATTGGCACGCTTCATCTGCGCGATCGAGAGGCCGGAGCGCGCGGCCATGTCGAGCATCTGCTTGGCCGAGGAGAAAGGATAGGGAACCTTAAGCGAATCGGACGGAGTCTTCTTCTTTGCACGCATCTGCTCGAGCTCGGTGTCGGTCACGACGAAGCCGCCGCCGACTGAATAGTAGATGCGCTTGACCAGCATCCGCCCGTCCTTGTCGAAGGCGGAAAGCGACATACCGTTGGCGTGGCCCGGCAACGGCTGCTTCTTGTCGAAGATCAGATCGGTCTTCGGCTGGAAACCATAACTCGGATGCCCCGGCGGCGAGATACGGCCGGAGCGCTCCACCTGGCTGATGATCCCGTCCATGTTGTCTGGATCTACGCTGTCGGGCTGCTCGCCCATCAGGCCGAGGACGACGGCCCTGCCGGTCCCGTGCCCGATCCCTGTATGCGCCAGTGAGCCGTGCAGGCTGACCTTTATGGACGCGACCTGGGCGCCAGAGGTCGGGCGCGGCCAGTCGTTTGACAGGATCAGATCGAGGAATCGATTGGCTGCAGTCATCGGACCCATCGTGTGCGAACTGGAGGGCCCGACACCGATCTTGAAGACGTCGAAAACGGAAAGGAACATGACTGCGTCCTGTATAGTTGCTGCGCAAACCTACGCTACCGGCTCCCACGATCCCGGCGATGGACCGACATGGCATTTCACGCGTGCGACATCTGTAAAACGAAGCGCTGCGACTTGCTAGTCATTGCGGCGTGCCACCGCATCTGTAGAGTGACGCGGCGACGGGAGCCTGATTCAATATAATGATGACGACAGCGGATTACATTGCACTGGTGTTCTTTGCAGCGATCTGGTTCGGCTATGCGCGCCTGCTGCAAAGCTCGAGTTTCTTCGGCCGAACCAGCCTCACCCACGCCATGCGGGAACGCCGGCGCGAGTGGATCTACAATTCGCTGCGCCGCGATTTGAAGATGATCGACACCCAGATCATGGCCGGCCTGCAGAATGGCACCGCATTCTTCGCCTCGACGTCGATTTTCGCCATCGGCAGCTGCTTTGCTCTGCTGGGGGCAACGGAGAAAGTCGACGCCGTCTTCGCTGACCTGCCCTTCGTCTTTCATAGCGGGCATGCTGTCTTTGAAATGAAGGTCGGCGGCCTCGCGGCGCTTTTCGGATACGCCTTTTTCAAATTCGGCTGGTCGTATCGCCTCTTCAACTACTGCACCATCCTCTTCGGCTCAATCCCGATGATGCGCGACAGCGAACACGATGTGATTGCCGCCGAGCGGGCGGCGGAACGCGTCATCCGCATGAACATCATTGCCGCGGGTCATTTCAACGAGGGGCTGCGCGCCATCTTCCTCTCGATCGGTTATCTCGGTTGGTTCATCAATCCCTATGTTTTCATGCTCACGACGACGATCGTGATCGTCGTTCTGACGAGGCGGCAGTTCTTCTCCGAGGCGCGGCTGGCGATCATGGACGCTCAACCGCCATCAAATCTCCACCGTTCTCCTATTCCCCGCGCCAAGCCGTCGAACGATGACAACGACGCATCCGAGGGATTGTGAATGACCGCTCTGGCGACGGAAACACATACGAGCGTTAAGCCGCCTCGCATTGGCTCGCTGGACACCGCGCGCGGTGTCGCCCTGCTGGCGATGGCGACCTATCATTTCACCTGGGATATGGAGTTCATGGGCTACCTCGCCGCAGGTACGGCTGAAACCGGCTGGCTGAAGCTCTATGCCCGCGCCATCGCATCGACCTTCCTGTTCATTGTCGGCGTCAGCCTGGTCCTCGCAAACACGCCGGAGATCCGCTGGCGCCCGTTCTGGAAGCGGTTTGCGATGATCACTGCCGCGGCGCTTGCGATCTCAGTGGTGACGCGCTTTGTTTTCCCCGGCGAATGGATATTCTTCGGCATTCTCCATTGCATCGCGGTCCTCAGCCTCCTGGGCCTTGCCTTCCTGCGTCTGCCCTTGCCTGTCACCATCGCCGCAACCGCTGCTGTTACCGCGGCATGGGTCGTGGATACGTGGGTCGCGCCCAACCTGTTGCGCTCGCAGATCTTCAATCCGCGTTACCTCGCATGGATCGGCCTGGCAGAGATGCCGCAACGGTCGAACGACTATGTCCCGATCTTTCCTTGGGCGGTGCCCTTCCTGCTTGGCATGACGACAGCTCTGCTTGCCATGAGGACGGGGCTT
This sequence comes from Rhizobium sp. RHZ01, assembly GCF_014851595.1. Taxonomy (NCBI): domain Bacteria; kingdom Pseudomonadati; phylum Pseudomonadota; class Alphaproteobacteria; order Hyphomicrobiales; family Rhizobiaceae; genus Rhizobium; species Rhizobium sp. RHZ01. The sequence goes on along the minus strand of NZ_JACUZZ010000038.1, from coordinate 20,061 downwards.
CCCGAGAGGCTTGCAAAGCTTGGCACGGGCTCAAGCCTGCCGGCAAGGGCGGGGCGTCATAGCCTCGCCTTTTACCTCATTCATCAGCCGGTGCTGATTGCAGTTGCCTACGGACTTTCCGTGATCATTCCGCCCGCTAAGCCGGACCCGGTCGAAACCTACCTGAGGCAATGCAATGCCTCCTGCATGATGCAGGAAGGTGAAGCGCTATGCCGCAGCTTCTGCCAGTGCACCCTCGATGCGCTGCAGACACAAAAGCTCTTCACGGAATTCCAGTCTGGCGCCGTCAAGCCGGATGACGGGCGGATCATGGCGTTGGCGAGCGAGTGCAGCGCCAACGCGCAATAGTCAGGTGCCGACGCCGATATCGGCCAGACGACCGAGGCATGCCTCTTCGATATTGTCGAGCTCGGCCAGGGTGTCGTCGATGTCCTTGCGCTTCTGGCGCAGGTCTTCGCGCTTCTCATCGACGCGCTTCATCAGGAGCTTCAGCTGGCCCAACTCGCCAGGCGGCTCCTTGTAGACCTGGATGATCTCGCGGATTTCCGCAATGGTGAAGCCGATACGTCGGCCTCGCAGGATTTCCTGGATTAGGCGGCGGTCTGCCGGACGGAACAACCGCGTGCGTCCACGGCGTTCGGGATGGATCAACCCTTCGTCTTCGTAGAACCTCAATGTACGCGTCGACACTCCAAACTCGCGCGTCAATTCGGTTATGCTATAGTACTTGCTGACCGGCATAGGCTCCCCACCATTAAGGGTGCCAATAATATTGACTTTTACGTAATAGTCAATTTCTGCGCGGAAATTCGAGCCGGCTAAATTCCGAACCACCATGTAGCGATACCGAGAAAGGCAAAAAAGCCCGTACAATCGGTTACGGTCGTGACAAAAACTGACGACGCAATGGCTGGGTCGGCTCCGACCTTATGCAGGAGCAACGGTAGCAGAATTCCGGCAAGGGCTGCCGCAAAAAGATTGATGATCATCGCGGCGCCGATCACGAAGCCCAGCTGATAGTCGTGAAACCAGGTGGCAGCGATGGCCCCCATGATGACGGAGAACAGCGCGCCATTGGCGACGCCGACCCCCGCCTCCCTGCGGATGATGCGCCCGGCGTTGTAGATATCAATGTCGCCGGTCGCCAACGCGCGGACGGTAACCGTCATCGTCTGCGTGCCCGCATTGCCGCCCATGGAGGCCACGATCGGCATCAGCACCGCAAGCGCAATCATCTTCTCGATCGATTCGTCGAACAACCCGATGACGCTTGCAGACAGCAAGGCCGTTCCGAGGTTGATCACGAGCCAGAGAAAGCGAGAGCGGACGGTTGAGAAAACATTGTCCGACAGCTCTTCGTCGCCGACACCGCCCAGACGCTTGATGTCTTCGTCGGCTTCCTCGTGAATGACGTCGACCACGTCGTCGATCGTGAGCACACCGACCAGCCTGTCGTTCTCGTCGACGACGGCGGCGGAGAGAAGGTCGTATTGTTCGAAAAGCTGGGCGGCCTCTTCCTGGTCCATCTCCGCAGGGATCGGATGATTCGTCTCCCGCATGATGGATTCGATCTTGGTTTGCCGCTTTGTCCGCAGGATCTTGTCCAGGTCGACGGCGCCCAATAGCTTGAATGTCGGGTCGATGACAAAGATCTGCGAGAACGAGTATGGCAGGTCTTCCTCGTCGCGCATGTAGTCGATCGTTTGCCCGACCGTCCAGAACGGCGGGACCGCGACGAACTCCGTCTGCATACGACGGCCGGCCGAGCTTTCCGGATAGTCGAGCGCGCGCCGCAGCCTCACACGTTCGGTAAACGGCAGCTGCGCGAGGATTTCTTCGCGATCCTCAGTGTCGAGGTCCTCGAGAATGTAAACGGCATCGTCCGAATCGAGTTCACCAATCGCTGCGGCGATCTGCTCGTTCGGCATCTGGTCGACGATCTCGCGGCGAATCGTTTCATCGACCTCGGTCAGCGCCGTCATGTCGAATTCGTCGCCGAGAAGGCGAACAAGCGCGAGCCGCTGGTCCGGCTGCAGCGATTCGAGAAGGTCGCCTATTTCGGATTCATGCAGGCGGGCGACGTGCTGGCGCAAGAAGATCGTGTCGCGATCGGCAATCGCGGCGCCGACCAGCGCCAGGAAATCGCCCCGGACGTTGCCATTTTCATCATAGATGTCGGCATCGCCGCTGTCTGGACGCGGGCGGACGAGCTCTTCTGCGTCGTTCGTCATGGTTGCCGCCCTCGCATCCCGTTTGAAGTTCAATGACTAAGCGCCGAATTATATAGCTTCGTGCTAGCTGAAAGCTTGAAGTCCGTCCAGCCGCAAACGCCTCGCGCGGATGACAATGCGCGTGCGCAGCGATAGTTTCCGCGCATCTCAAAACAGGAACTTTACCAGTGGCTGTCCGACCCTTATTGCGCTTTCCCGACATTGGCCTGAAAACCGTTTGCGAACCCGTCGAAATCTTTGACCAGAGGCTGCGCGACCTCGCGGACGATTTGCTGGATACGATGCGGGCGGCGCCAGGCGTCGGTATCACTGCTGCGCACATCGGCGTCTTTCTGCGGGTGGCCGTCATTGAGCTTGGCCGAAACGAAGGCGTGCGCCACTACGTCAATCCGGAGATTGTGTCAGTGTCAGACGACACGATTCGCCATGTTGAAGGGAGCGTCTCCATGCCCGGTATGACTGATGAGGTCGTCCGGCCAAAGGCAATTCGTGTTCGATACCGTGATCTGACGGGCGTCGTTCACGAGGAGGAAGCGGAGGGCTTCCTCGCCGTCTGCATCCAGCACGAAATTGACCAGCTCGACGGCATCTTTTGGATACAGCGCCTTTCCAGGCTCAAGCGCGAGCGGCTGGTCAAACGGTGGGAGAAGTTACGAAAGTAGCCCCGGCTGAGTGCAAATTAATCTTCTTCTGGTTGTGTAAACACGGTAGCGCGCGCTTTCCGAATGAGAGAGAATGTTCCATCACGAAACGGTCAATTTCGGTCGCGGATCTGTGATTTCATTTGATAAAACGGCACCGTTCGCGTGATATTTTGCCCGCATTCTTGCCGCAATTTGAGCGCGAACTAACTCCTGCCGAGGGTTTGGTGTCGTTGTCAATGCAACGATGAATTGAGGAGTTATCCCATGCGTTTCAGATTTGCGGCCGCCGCTTCCGTTCTTGCCCTCAGCCTCGGCCTAGGAAGTGCAGCCTTTGCCCAACAGTACTCGAACGACTACAGCAACGACAGCGACGGGTTTGCGCCCGTCCAGATGACGGCGAAAAAGCCAATTCACTACGCCAATCGCAAGGCACCGGAATATTCCAACGACTACACGAATGACAGCGACGGATTTGCGCCAGCCCGGATGTCGGCTCCCGTCGACAGGATGACAACGGGAAGCGTCCGGCGCCTGCCCGACTGCGACTACATGAGGACGAACTCCGGGGTGCATACGGCTGGCGGCGATAGCGGAGCGTCACATACCGATGCCTGCCGCGACATCGGCGACAAATAGCAATCGATTGCCGAGGGCCGGTCATCCGGCCCTTTCTTCATTGCGTCACCCCTCGGTGACTGTTTCACCAAAAACCGATTCGAATGCCTGTCGAAGCCGGATGTCGACATCAGTCATCATGACCGGTAGGCCGAGGTCGACCAGACTCGTGACGCCATGGGCGGAAATCCCGCATGGAACGATTCCGCTGAAGTGATCGAGATCGGGTTCGACGTTCAGCGACATTCCATGAAAGGTCACCCATTTCCGCAGCCGGATCCCCAGTGCCGCAATCTTGTCTTCTGCCATCGTGCCGTCGGGTAGAGCCGCCTTGTCAGGCCTGCGAACCCAGACACCGACGCGGTCCTCGCGCCGTTCGCCGCGGACGTTCATCGAATCAAGCGTGCGAATGACCACTTCCTCGAGCGCGGCAACAAAGGCACGCACGTCCTGACGCCTACGCTTCAGGTCCAGCATCACGTAAGCAACACGCTGGCCCGGCCCGTGATAGGTATATTCGCCGCCGCGTCCTGTTGCGAAGACAGGGAACCGGTCGGGCTGGACCAGGTCTTTGGCATCTGCGCTCGTTCCCGCCGTGTAGAGAGGCGGGTGCTCCACGAGCCAGACGAGCTCGTCGCCGCCGTCTGCGATCGCCGCGACCTCGCGCTCCATGTTTTCCACAGCCTCCTCATAGGGCACGAGGCCGTCGGCGATCCGCCATCGGACCGGCCGCGAGCCTTCTCGGGGCATCATGGAGAATTCAAGATCTGTGCGTAGCATGGCCATTCCTTGTGCTGCGGCTGCGGAGGCAGCGCTGCGAAGGCCTATATGGTCCCGTTTCGAGGACGATTCAAATGCTGTGATTTCTTTTGAAAAAATCTGTCATATCGCCCTTGTGTACCGGAAATGCTTTTGCTACATGCTGCCCCGCCGGCACAAATCGGCACCTACCACGATGCGGTCGTGGCGGAATTGGTAGACGCGCAGCGTTGAGGTCGCTGTGGGGCAACCCGTGGAAGTTCGAGTCTTCTCGACCGCACCATTCAATCCAATGGGATTGATAGCATTGAACCTGATGAGGCGCGTTTGCGGCCCAGTGTTTAAAACTCCTCACAATCTTTGCATAGATTTGCGACGATGCTCCCGGCAGGCCATGAGGCTCTGTTTCCAACGGAGTCAGTCTATATCGGCTGTTGCCCCTGCTGTGGCAAGGTCGGCTCCCATCTTTGCAGCGACTGCCGGTTCTGGCATTCCCCTACTTGATTCGGGTGAGCAGCCGCCCTGCTGACGACATGTCCTCGGCGATTCGCGGGATCATCAAAAGATCGCGCAAAAGAGCGCACTCATGGCGCGATACGATCGTCACGGCCGAACGCACCAGACCCTCAAGATATACTTGTGTTGGGGATGCGAGCGCCTACCTATCGGCGTAATCTAAGTCCGGAAAAAGCGCGTGCTTTCAAACAGGGTTGCCAAAAGGCTCTTTGCCTTCGCGCTGTCCGCATAACCTTACGGGAGTTGTATCCTCAGGCTCATGATACGACCTAATCGAGAGCGTGAGAAGCTATGTCATCCACAACACAAATGACCTCTGACCGAAACAACGATCCTGTTCAGCTGGACCTGGATAGAATCAGAGATTCAGCCTGCTCGCATTTAGGATCGATTGACGTCCTCGTTGACCAGCTGCGGGTAGATAGCCAACGCGTTTGCCGCCGGGCGAGCGCCGTGAATGGTGCTTCGGCTCTCGTGGTCGCACCAAACCCCGACGGGCCGCCATTTAGGGAGCACCAGTTCTCGAGCGGATCACCCCGCGCCGCAGACCGGTTGAGCGGGCGCACTACGTCACGCCGGATTGGGGGCGCCACGTTCTCATTCATCCTTCGACAAAACGACATAGGCAGCCGCAAGGAAGACTGCCCCGGCGAACAATGACCAGGTTTGTGCTGATGAGAAAACGATGAATATGCATCCGACGCTAATTGCGATCATAGATGATGACGAAGCAGTGAGGGAATCGCTGCTCGATCTGCTGGAGGTGTCTGGCTATTCCGTGGTGACATTCGCGTCGGCCGCCGAGTTCCTCGCATTCCCTCGAATCCCGGATACGAAGTGTCTTGTCCTCGATATTTCGATGCCTGGCATGAGTGGGATCGACCTCAGCAATGAGCTACGACGGCGGAACATCACCATACCTGTTGTGTTCATGACCGGTCACGCTCAGGATGCGCTTATCAAAGAAGCAAAACGCACCGGTCTCTGTCTTTTCAAACCATTTGCTGGTGGCGAACTCCGCTCAGCCATCGAAGCCGCGGTCACGGTCTGACCGATCGGAACCCATTGGGAAGGCTATTATGCCCGGGCCGCCTCGGCTTTCACCGGTAGCGAGAAGACGAATTTTGCGCCATTCGGATCATTTTTCTCGACCCAGATTCTCCCGCCATGGGATTCGAGAATCGACCTGCAGATCGCCAGCCCCATGCCCATCCCCTGCCCCTTTGTCGTAAAAAACGGCTCGAAAATGCGGTCAGGATTGTCGATGCCCGGACCATTGTCGGCGATCTCCGTGTGAACCCAGTCTTCATCACGGCGCACGCGCAGCTGCAGGAGGCGGCGATCTGGAGCCGCATCCATCGCTTCCATCGCATTCCGGATAAGATTGACGAGGACCTGCTGGATTTGAATGTGATCGAAGAACAGCGGCGGAAGATCGCTGTCGATACGCGAGTTTATCCGGACGCCTCGTCTCAGTGCCTCTTCTGCCATCAAGTCGCGCGCTTCGGTAACCACGTTACCAAATGCGTTGACACGACGTGAGTCGTCGGAATGCTTGAAAAGCGCCCGAATGCGGTTCACGACGTCCGTCGCGGTATTCGCACTTCTCACAACACGATCCAGCGCCTTCTGGGCTCGCTCCATATTCGGCGGTTCTGCGTTCAGCCACCGCTGGCACGCGTCGGAACTGGAGATCATCGCCGCGAGCGGTTGACCTATCTCGTGCGCGATCGATGCGGTGAGCTCAGCCAGGCTCGCCGCCTGGCTGGCCCTGGCAAGGTTCCTCTGGGCTAGTCGCAGTTCCTCCTGCGCACGAAGCCAATCGTCGATGTCGAGGCACACGCCGTTCCATTGAACGATTTCACCTTCCGCATTGTACATCGCCAGTGCCCGGGTCTCCATCCAGCGATATTCTCCGTCGAACCGCCGCATTCGGTGCCTCATCGCGTACGGCTTTCCTGTCGGCAGCGACTGGCTGTATTTTCTCTTAACGGCGGGGAGGTCCTCGGGATGGATGATCGCTTCCAAGGTGGCGTGGAGGCTCTTACCGGTTTCTGCATCTTCCTCAATCCTGAAGCCCAGATATTCGCTCAGCTTCTGGCTGCGATAGATCGGCCTGCCATCAGGGGCCAGGCAGTAGATGAGTGCCGGCAGTGTCTCCACCAGCTGATGAAGAGAGTGCTCGCTCTCCCGCAGCGACTGTTGAATCCGCATCTCCTCATCGACATCAACTGAAAGGCCATACCATTCAACAATAGTGCCGTTAGTACCGCGCAGGGGCTCGAACCTGTCGGCCGTCCAACGAAAAGTTCCGTCTTTCCGTCGTCGGCGATATCTCATTGAGAATGCGTCGCCCTTCTGAATGCATTGGAGAGCCTGACCTCGAACCTGCGCGACGTCGTCCGGATGGATCAAGTCCAGCGCGGCCTTCGCGAACTCCGAAAAGCTCGCCTTCGACAATCCGGCTTCTTCGAGAAAGCGCTTGCTTACGTAGGAAAGCTCTCCCGCGGCTGTCCAACTGCAGATGTGGACCGGCAAGGCATCGATCAAGCGTTGCAGGTGCCATTCGCTTCGCCTGAGCGCCTCCTCAGTGGTGACCTGATCGTTGACATCGTGACAGAGGCCGTACCATTGGACGATGCGGCCATCGTGGTCTCGCACCGATTCCGCACGGCTGGACATCCACCTGTAAACGCCGTCATGGCGACGCAGGCGATATCTCATGAAGAAGCTCTCGCCCGTTACCAGGCTCTGATTGAGCGCGCCACCGAACTCTTCCGCATCTTCCGGATGAATTGCCATCTCGATCATGGCGTCCAGTCGGCTGAGGCCAGGTATCTGGATATCGCTGACGTCCCGGCCGAGATAGTCGATCATTCTCTTGTTGAAGAAGCTCGGTTCTCCCTCGGGCGTCAGCCGCCAAAGATGGCTCGGTACGGAATCCACCAACAGCGAGAGTTCGAGCTCCCGGTCATGCAAGGCGTCGACAGTTTTTCGGTCGCTATCGATATCTAGCGAGGTCCCGTACCAGCCGACGATGTCGCCAGAGTCGTCCAGGATGGATCGACCGGAGCTTCGTACCCAACCAAAGCCGGTCCTGCGTCTGATGCGAAATTCACTGTCGAACGGATACCCTGACCGAAGGCAATGCCGCCACTCCCCGGCAACACGTTCGTAGTCGTCGGGGTGAACCAGTTGCTTCCAGGCCCCCTCTCCCTCACTCCACCACGCATTCAGGTCTTCCGGGGTCTTCGCGAGCGCGAGCTGCAGATCATGGGACAGATAGGTCCACCTCCCGCTGGCATCCATAGCCCAGCCATTGCCTGACAGTTTCTCGACGGTCTTGGCGGCTCCCATGGGCGAATTAACAGCTGTAGCAAGGCCCGGCGCCATGGTTTGCTCTCCCCTGAGCGGCACTGTAGTTGCTCGCACTGCTTTTTACGCCCGCTTTAGGGTTCAGTCCAACCGAGTGGCGTTCCGATCACGAGTGTTTGAAGAGGTCGCGCGCACCCGCCCAACGTGTGAGTTACGCCGGCAAGCGGGACATCTCATGCCACCGCAGCAAACGGGAACCTTCAAGTCTTTTTGGAATTTACGGACTACCACGAAGGAGGCTGTCGTGATCCGTAGGCTGAAATCCGGCGAGTATCGGCTCTATTCACGCAAGGTCGATCCAAAGACCCACAAGCGCAAAAATCTCGGCACGTTCAAATCACGCGAAGCGGCTGAGAAGCACGAGCGCGAGGTGCAATATTTCACGCATCATGTTTGAGGTGAAGCGTCCGCGATCAGATGCACGCAGACACGACGCACGCGAAATGGGTGCGTTACGCACAGCATTTGTCGTGAGCGGATGAACGCTTTTTGATGTCGCCAGAGGGGAGTATTTTTACCTGCAGACTGTCAGAATCTGGTGATTGGAGGGGATGGTGCCCGTAGACCGCAGTAGCAAATTCTTGCTCGTTTTGGCGGTCGCAACGTGTCAGATGATCTTTGCACCAAGAACTGATGCTGCAGACGATACCGTTCAAATCGACAGCGGAATGCTGCGAGGTGAGACGATAGGCACGGTCATTAGCTTCAAAGGTATACCCTACGCCGCTCCGCCTGTTGGTAATCTGCGATGGCGCAATCCAACGCCGGTGTCGAAATGGAATGGCGTCAGGGAAGCGCGGAGCTTCGGTCCTTCATGCGTGCAGGCCGATGATTTGCCAAAGTCCGAAGACTGTTTGACTCTCAACATCTGGACACCAGTCAAACGTTCCAGGACACCGCTTCCGGTTATGGTTTGGATACACGGCGGCGCTCTTGTACACGGGAATACCCTTCAGTATCCCGGCGACCAGCTCGCCGCGCAGAGAGTTGTGTTCGTCAGCATGAACTACCGCCTAGGACGGTTGGGTTTCTTCGCTCATCCTGGGCTCACAGAGGAATCTCCTGATGAACCGGTCGGTAACTATGGTTACATGGACCAGCTTGCAGCATTGAAATGGGTGCAACAGAACATCAAGGCCTTCGGCGGCGATCCGAAGAGGGTGACCATATTCGGAGAGTCAGCAGGCGGCGGCTCGGTGATGGCTCACATGGTGTCGCCTTTGTCGCGAGGGCTCTTCCAGGCAGCCATTTTGCAGTCGCCGGGCGCTCCCACGGCGCGTGCCCAAAGCTTGCCGCTGTCATCGCTGAAGCAAGGGGAGAAAGCCGCGTTGGACTTTGCCGACTCTCTCGGAATCACTGGCACCGATTCCGGCGCTCTCGCAGCGCTCCGGGCGCTACCTGCTGAAAAGCTGACCGAGGGTGCATCGGCACCAGAGGCGCTGGCGGGAATGTCGACAAGCAAGCCGGTCATCGGCATTTCAGGACCTATCCTTGATGGACAGTTTTTGCTCGAAACGCCCGAGGCGGCCTTCGCAGCAGGACGTCAAGCCCCAGTGCCCGTCATTGTCGGAGCGAATAGTCGTGATCTTGGTATCGGCCAGGCCGCGACGAAAGACGACCTGTTCCAGATATTCGGGAAGGCTGCGGCAGAGGCTCGCGCGCTTTATGATCCCGGGAACCGAGAGACGCTCGAAGAGCTCAGACAGCAGCTTTTCGCAGACAAGACGATTGTCGAGCCGTCTCGCCATCTCGCTGACGAGATGATCCGAGCAGGTCAGCCGACCTGGTGGTATCGCTTCTCCTATGTCGCCGAGGCGCTGCGCGATGATCCGAAATGGAAAGGCACTCCGCACGGCTTTGAGACTCCGTATATGTTCGACATCCCAGCCGCATTGGTGAAAGACAAGGTTACGCCTGCCGACTGGGCCATGGCCGCACTTGCGAGTGGCTATTGGGTCGATTTTGCAAGAAAGGGCGATCCCAATGGTGGCTCACGGCCATATTGGCCCATCTACGACCCCAATACCGATAAACTCATCAACTTCACCAACGACGGCGCGATCGTAGGGCCCGATCCGCTGAAGCCCAGGCTCGACCTCTGGCAAAGATATTGGAACGAGCAGAACTGAGGCTGCGGCGCCTAAATGCACGAAACGCCTACTCAAAATGCTATTCTGGGAGGCCGGCGCAGCGCAGTCCGTCAAGGAAACGTTGCCGATCGGCGTCGTATTTGTAGGCCAGCCTCTTGCCCCGTTCCGCGACAGAAAAGTCCGGCTTCGCTTCGAGTGCCATCGCAACATGCTTGGAAAAGCGAAGTCGAGCTTGTTCTTGGCCTGCTCGTGCACATTGGCGGCAATGCAAATTCCTCCCGGCTCCGCCAGCCCCTGCAGGCGATCGGCAATATTGACCCCGTCCCCCTGAATGTCATCGCCTTCGACAATCACATCCCCAAGGTTGATGGCCATGCGAAATTCAAGTCGACGATCGGGTTGCCTGTCCGCATTGCGTTCAACCTCAATGTGCTGCACGTCTGCGGCGCAGCGAACGGCATCGACGACACTATGGAATTCCACCAACAGACCGTCGCCCATGAGCTTGACCAGGCGACCGTGATGGGCACTGATCGTTGGCTCGAAGACCTCATGCAGGTCTATAACAGAAGGTTCAGGCCTGTTGCTATTTCCGGTTCCTCCCCTTTCCAAGCGGATAGCCGACCAGCAAGGCCACGGTGCAGAAAGCGTTCGGATCTTCGTCATGCAACGTTCGCTTACTTGCCTGCGAAAATTGCGATCGCTAATATGCCATGAGCAAATGAGCTGTCCGGGGGACGTTCATGGCCAATGCTCCTCATATGCAGACAGGCGAACCTCTGGTTCAGCAGACCGTCCACGTGGTGGAAGACGACGAGCAATTTCGCATTTCACTTATAGATCAGCTCGAGTCGCTTGGAATTCACGCCTTGGGCTTCGATGCGGCCCTCGATTTCTTCAGCCACGCTTCGCAGGATGCAGGCGGCTGCATTCTGCTCGACGTGCGGCTACCCGATCTGAATGGCATCGAATTCCAGAAGGAACTGAAGACGCGTGGATACGACCTTCCCGTGGTCTTCATGACGGCACACGGGGACGTGACAACGAGCGTCAGTGCCATGAAGGCGGGCGCTGTGGACTTTCTGCCAAAACCGTTGCAGCGACATGAGGTTGTCGAGGCGATTACAACCGCCTTCACGATCGATCGGGAGCGGCAGACCCAGCGAGCGTATCGCAAAGAAATACTGGAGCGAGCTGCCACCCTCACCCCACGCGAAGTCCAGATCATCGGACTCGTCGTGGGCGGGTCGATGAACAAGCAGATCGCCTTTGAACTCGGCATCAGCGAAATCATGGTGAAGCTCCATCGTGGGCGTGCCATGAAAAAGATGCGGGCGGCGTCCCTGGCGGAGTTGGTTCGGCAGTTCGAATATCTCAGCCACTAGTATTCTGCGCTGGAGGCTGGCGGGTGTTCCGGCGTTGTCGCTTCGTACCCGCCGGATCAACGGATCTGGAGCTTCTCGACTTTGCGAACAAGGTCGGCAAGAGAGCGAGCCTGCATCTTTCGCATCACGCTCATCCGATGGAGCTTCACAGTCATCTCGCTGATCCCGAGTTCAAAGGCGATCTGTTTGTTCATAAGCCCACTGACAACGGCCAGCATGACCTCATGCTCTCGCGGGGTCAGCGTGTCGACCAGTGACCGGACATGAGCTTGTTCGGCTTCAATCTTTCGTCTTTCGCCATCCAGTTGAATTGCGAGATCCACGGCATCGAGTAGATCCCGGTTGACGAATGGCTTCATGATGAAATCGGTGGCTCCCGCCTTCATGGCTCTGACGCTCGCCCGAACGTCCGCGTGGCCGGTCAGAAATATCACGGGCATCCTGCTTCCCATGGTGATGAGTTCGCTTTGGACATCCAAGCCGCTGCCTTCGGGCATTCGAAGGTCGACCACGACACAGCCGGGCGCGGTCGTGTCAACAGTCTTAAGGAAATCAGGACCGCTGGAGTAGGCAGAGGCGCGCCTGTTCGTGATCATGAAGAGATCGAGCAAAGACTCCCGGATCTCCTTGTCGTCGTCGATGACGTGAACGATAGGTTCGGCGGATAAACCCGCCTTCGTTGTCAGGCTTTCCATGATCTCACCTCGACTAAAAGGCGAACGCTCACCAATCGCACTCCCGATGTTGAAGGGCCGGTTCCCGCTCGCCCCTCTCGTGATGGGTTCGCCGCTCGCGGAATTGTGCTCACCGCCAACTTATCACGGGTTAGAGATCCTGGGATGGTAAACCTTGGTTTACGTCCCGGGGGGGCGACCTAGGGAGCCGCAACGACCGGCGACAGTGCCGGCCCGATCACCCCAAACCTTGGTTTGCATTGACCTTCTTCGACCAACAACCGAATCTAACAGCACCCCAAAAATCGAGACGGATCGAATGAGACAGCAAACTACGAGGGGCATGAGATGAAGATCGCGGTTATCGGCGCAAGCGGCATGATGGGATGCAAGATCGCTCGCATCCTTGAACGCGATGGATTCGACATCACAAGAGCCTCTACGAGCACAGGCGTCAACGCCTACACGGGTGAAGGCGTGGAACGTGCACTGTCCGGAGCAGATGTCGTCATTGACGTGACGAATACCGGATCATTCGGAGAGACCGATACACTCGACTTCTTCAGGAAAACAAGCGGCAACCTTCTGTCCGCCGCGAAAGCTTCCGGAGTGACACACTACCTTGCGCTGTCGGTTGTTGCTGTCGATCGACTGGTGGAGAACGATTATTTTCGCGCAAAGCTGGTGCAGGAAAACCTGATACGAGCCTCCGGGTTGCCATTCACGATTGCACGCTCGACGCAGATGTTCGAGTTCTTCAATGGGATTGTCGATGCAAGCGCCGTGGACGAAACGCTGAGAGTGCCTTCTGTTCGTGTCCAACCGATAGCTGCCGACGAAGCGGCTGGCGCGATTACCAACTTGGCGACCGCGAAGCCGTCGAACTCAATTGTTGAGATCGGCGGCCCCGAAGCTTTTGAACTGGTGGAAATCGCGCAGGAGCTTCTTACCGCCGCGGAAGACCCCCGTCCGGTCGTCCTCGACCCTACTGCCCGCTATTTCGGCGTTGCCCTCTCGAAGGACGGCCTTCTACCCTCTCGCATGATCGCAACAGGGACGCTTTCCTTCCACGAGTGGCTGTTCACGAGCATGTCCGTGCAAGATGTCGCGTGAGAGATCATGGGAAATTCGCGGTCTCGATGGACGCTACCCCTGCCTCGTGCGGAGACGCTCGGCGTAGTTCGCATCCAGATGTCCGACACTGACCGGTAGGAGGTTCTCGTAACCTTCGCGCAACTCGCTTTCGTTGAGCCATCCTTTGCCGCTGGGATCGAGCTTGTTCCAATGCTGCTCAGCGGTTGCAGGATCGAACACACGATTGTCGATCTTCGCAAGGCGTGCCTGTGAATCCATGTACTCGCGCTTAGTGACAGTGCTGTCCTTGTTGCTGTCGGCCCAATCGAGTTGCTGTTTGGTCAGGCGCGCGTAAAAATCATCGATGAGTTGATCGTCCGAACGAACGGCCGGGGCCTTGGGCGCCGACACAACTTGCAGCTTTTCGTCGGAAACAGACGGTGCTTTACGCGACGTTGGCATCATGAGGCTGTAGATCGAACTATCAGAATTTACTCGCACGTTTTTCATTCCTCCATATCGACGTGATGTGGAAGATAAGTTGCAACTTCAGATTGCTCCAAGCTTGCACAGTCGGCTGTAGCAGTCAGTGCGCGCCACCCTCGGAGAGCTGGACGGGCTTCTTCAGCAGGAGCGAGGCAAGCAAGGCCACGACGAGCGCCACCCCCAACAGGAAGAAAGTATCGCTGAAGGCCATGATGTTGGCCTGTTTCCTGATTCTGAGCGCGATCGCGACAACGGCCTTGTGTGTCGCCATTGCTTGGTCGCTGACGCCGTGGCTCATGAAATAGGCCGTCAACTGCGCGACACGATCACGAGTCGCCTCCTCAAAGGCGCTGACCGCATTGGTCAGAATGTTGGAGTGAAATTGCTCCCTCTTCGTCAGGAAAGTCTGCAGGGAAGCAATTCCGACAGCGCCGCCGAGATTGCGCATCATGTTGAACAGCGCAGACGCCGAACCGGCGTTCTGCTCTTCGATACCCGCTGTTGCAATCGCCGAAAGCGGAGTGAAGACGAGCGCCTGTCCGACCGCACGCACGACATTCGGCCAGAAAAGCTGGTCGCTCCCGTAATCAGCGGTCATATAGACATTCATGAAGTTCGAGGCCGCAAAGAGACTGAATCCGACGACGATCAGCAAACGGACGTCGAAGACCTTCATCATCCGCGGTACAAGCGGGATGAGCAGAAGCTGAGGTATGCCCGTCCAGGCAAGAACGACCCCGATCTGCTCCGAATTGTATCCTTGAACCCGTGAGAGATAGATCGGCAAAATGAAGGCCGAACCGTAGAGTGCCATTCCCAGCAGAAAATTGGCAACGACACCGAAACCGAAATTGCGGAGCAGGAGAAGCCGCAGGTTCAGAAGCGGGTGAGCCGACTTTATCTCGATGATGAGAAAAAGCGTAAGCGACACCACGGCAATGACCGATAGCCGAACGATGAAGTCGGACCCGAACCAGTCTTCCTTGTTCCCTTCCTCGAGCACCGTCTGCAAGGCTGCTAATCCAACGGCCATCGTGACGATGCCCGGCCAGTCGCCCTTGGCAAGCAGACCCAAATTCATCGGGGCGGGCTCCAGAGATACGAAGAGCATCGCAATCATGAGCGATCCAGGGACCAGATTGACGTAGAAGATGAACTCCCAACCGTAGTTCTCCGTCAGGTAGCCCCCGATCGTCGGTCCTATGGCGGGAGCAAAGGTTGCCGACAGCGCAAACAGCGCGAGGCCCATCGGTTGCTTGGGTTTCGGCAACAACGTGATGATGATGGTGAATGCCATGGGGATGAGGACGCCGCCGGTAAAGCCCTGGATCGCGCGCAGCACGATCATCTGTTGCAGATTAGCGGTAAAGGCACAGGCAACCGAGAAGACCAGAAACAGGGCGGCGTTGACTAGGAGATAGGTGCGGACAGAAAAGACGCGCGCCAGCCAGCCCGTGAGGGGAATAACGACAATCTCGGCGATCAGATAGGAGGTCGATATCCACCCTCCATCGTCCTTCCCGGCTCCTATGGCTCCCTGGATGTCTGCCAGTGATGCGTTGACAATCTGAATGTTCAGGACGGCCATGAACGCGCCGAGCGTTGAGCCGACCACCGCGCACCACATCCGAAAAGCACTCAGCGCGGGCTCGACCGATTTCGCAAACTGCTGATTGCTGTTGGCAGGGATCAGAAGAGTAGCCATGAGACCTCACTCCTTCGGGCTTCCATTGACTGCCGATCACGACCATGGAAGCACCGATCCTCATATTCCTTCCGACATCCGGGTGGCCTTGGTATCCACTTCAGGCTCCACCGACATTCCGGACCGGAGCTTGCCGGCGATACCCTCGTCATCAATGAGGATCTTGACCGGAATGCGCTGCACGATTTTGGTGAAGTTTCCAGTCGCGTTGTCGGGTGGAAGCAACGAAAATTCCAGGCCGCTGGCGGGCGAGATGCTGTCGACGTGACCCTTCACCGTAAGATCCGGAAAGCTGTCGACCCTGATCTCGACGGTTTGGCCGGGGCGAACGTAAGTGAGTTGGGTTTCCTTGAAGTTCGCGACAACATACACGGCATGGAGCGGAACCACCGCCATGAGCTGGGTGCCGGACGAGACGAACTGGCCAACACGGATCGACCGCGCACCAACGGTTCCGTCGACTGCTGCAACAATGCTCGTGTAGGAAAGGTTGAGTTTGGCCTGCTGGACGGCCGCCTCGGCTCGATCTCGCTGGGCTACGATCTGGTCGCGCTGTGTGCTAAGGACTCGCACTTTGTTCTGTGCGGCAACAAACGCGGCCTGATCGCGCTCTACCGCTGCAGACGCCTGATCCAATATGGACTGGCTCTGTTCGGCGCGCGACAGAGTACCGGACCCATTTGATGTCAGCCGCGCATTTCGCGCCGCATCAGATTTTGCAAAGTTATAGGATGCTTTCGAGACATCGACTGAGGCCCTCGCCTGCTCGATCACGGATGCCTGAAGTTCAATCTGCGCATCCAGGTTGGCAATGGCGGCCTCCGCACCTTGCAAGTCTGCGCGTGCCGAGTTGAGAGCGATCTGGAAATCGCGATCATCGATTGTTGCGAGAACCTGACCGGCTGTGACTGGGTCATTGTCGCTGACCCGCACGTCCTTGATATAGCCGGCCACTTTGGGGGCGACGGTCGTGTAGTCGGCCTTCACGTAGGCGTTGTCGGTAGACTCGATGAAGCGCCCGGCTGTCCAATAGTAATGGCCGTATCGAACACCAAACGCCGCGCCTGCGAGCAGGACCAAGGCGAGAGATCGTCTCTTCCAGAGGCTCCTGTTCGACTTCGCGGGCACTGTCGGCTTCAACGTATCGACAGGAGTCCCATCGGTGGTTCCTCTGTCAGTCTCGGCGGCTTTCTCGAAGGTATCCTGGCGAGGCAATTCGACCATCTTCCTTCTCCTGGCAATCTCCCGCGTTCAAAAACGCAGGCCCGGCGGCGGGGTGCCGCCAGGCCGTATCTGGTCAGGCAGCTGCCTGGGGACGTTGTGCAAACCACGTTTTGACGTCCAGCTTGCCAAGCTTGGCTGGTCCGAGAGGAACCAAGGACTGGTCATCGACTAGCGAACCGAAGTACCTGGCCTGGGGATCGACGACGACCGTTCGCTTGTCGCCGATAGCGGTGAGATAGCCCTTAACGAAATCACTCAGGGGCTTCTTCTCAGGCCCTGCGATTTCGATGGTTCGGTTCTCGGCAGCACCAGCAGCGGCCTCAGCGACGAAGCCTGCAACCTCGTCCGCAGCAATTGGCTGGAACGCGCCGTGCGAAACGTGGACTGTCCCATCGACGGTCGCGCTATCGGCAATCCCGCCCAGGAATTCGAGGAACTGGGTGGAGCGGACGATGGTGTATGGGATGCCACCCTTCTTGATGAGGTCTTCCTGAGCAACCTTGGCCCGGAAGTAACCGTTCTCGGACGATCTCTCGATGCCAACGATGGAAAGCGCGACGTGGTGGTCGACGCCTGCCGCGCGCTCTGCTTTGAGCAGGTTTGTTGTTGACGTTTGGAAGAACGAGAGAACGGCGCTCGGCTCAAATGACGGCGAGTTGGTGACGTCGAGTACGACGTTCGCGCCGGCAAGTACGTCGTCGAGTCCCTCGCCTGTGAGTGTGTTGACCCCGGTCGACGGGGACGACTGCACTACATCGTGTCCCTGCTTGCGCAGGCGCTCCGCAACTTTCGTTCCAACGAGGCCCGTGCCTCCGATGATGACGATTTTCATGGTTCTATCCTTTGAGACTGGATATCCACCGAGGACATCTCAGGTTTTGAGATTGAGGCAGTAGCAGGCGGCACTGCCGTCGCCTCCTCCCGCCCCACAGTAACTGCTTACTTGTCGGGGGTCGTCAGCTCCGTCTCGGCCGTGTCGACGACGAATACGGCAAGAATCTTCGCAGGCTTCGTGTTGCTCGCATTCGCGCTGACTTTATGGTGATCGCCGGAGACTTCGATCCAGTTTTCACCGGTCTTGTAGACCTTGACCGGGCCATCGTTGACCTGGCTCTTGATGCTGCCTTCGATCACGGTGGCGTAAATGAAGGCGCTTTTGGCGTGCGTGTGCGAGGGATTGGACCCGCCGGGACCGTATTCGACGAGCACGCCGCGCACGCTTTTTCCGGGTACGTTCGGAAGCACGTGGTCGAATACGATCGAGACCTTGGCATTGTGGGGTTTATCCGCGGCTACGGCAGGCACAGCCATCAGCGTTGCGCAAAGCAAGCCACTTGCGAGCCTTCGCATGGCAATTCTCCTTCGTTGACGTCATTGATTGTGACCGAAGCCGATCCTATGCGACGGGCATTGGGCACAATAGATATACGAAGGTTTGCCAAATCTATACGAAGGTTTGCCGAACCGACCGCGCCGGTTTGGGTCGATCGGATCGGCCGCCTGACTCTTGCCGCAGAGCGAACATGACCGGGCACGCCAGCGCGGGTGCCGACCGCGGTGTCAAAAACACACCAATTTGGACTAGTTTAGGCTTCCGTTGGGATGGGGTCGCCTTGATCGAGCCTCAAGGGTTCAGGTGTTCCCGGTGCGCGCGAAAGATCGACCGAATTCCTTTGAGCAAATCCAGTCTGCGCCGCTCATTGTGGATTGTCGGTACCCCGGAATTCACCCCGAGCCCTTCGCGATGAGCAAGATGGGCAGCGAGGTCTTCGGCGAGTTCCGGTCGTTCACGCATCAGCGGCGCAAAAGCAGTCTGGTCGATCTCATAGACGGTGACCCGCGTTACCGCATAGAGCCCATGTTGCTCTGCCATACCGGCGAGTGATCCCTGTTCTCCGAAAAAGTCTCCGGGGGCCAACCGCGCCACTTCCTCGTCACCCTTCCTCATTGCGATGATGCCCGCACGTACGATCATGAGGCTGGCAAGACGCCCCCCTTCCCGGACGATTTCAGCCCCCGGGGAAAAGGTTCGTCGGCTGGCAGACGCGACGAGGACATCGCGCTCTTCCTGGCTCAGCAATGAGAAGATCGAAATAGCGTCGATGAGGCTCTGCGCCGGGGGCGTCGCGGGACGCGGCGCGCTTCGAAGGTAGTCTCCTGCAAGTGGGCTTTCCGGGGGGAGCGCCAACTGCAGGCCGTTCGCCTTGCAATGACGATATACGAGGTCGATGACTTCGGTTCGCGCAGCACCTCGTTGCGCCGGGCTGGTGACGCGAAATTGCAGTTCGACAGTCACGGCGCTGCCGTCAATGCCGGCAAGCACGACGTTTGGGGGTGGCTGCTTCACGATGAGGTTGCAGCTGTCGAGCACGGTGTGCATCACCTCGACAATGGTTCGGGGCATGTGTGTCGGGGCAACCCGTATCGACAGGTCGATTTGATGGTTCTCGTCCGGCCGGCTGACATTCGTCAGCCCCAGCTTGGCCAGGACGCTATTGGGCAGCACCACGATGTTATGAGCGCCTGTCAAAAGGTAAGTCGAGCGCCAGTTGGTGGCGACAACACGTCCCTCGGTGCCATCGCTCAGATAAATGAAGTCTCCGATGACATAGGGGCGGCCTAGCGTGAGAGCGATGCCGGAAAATACGTCGCTCAAGGTGCTCTGTAGGGCAAGACCGAGAATGATGGCGATGACGCCAGACGTTGCCAGCAGCGTTCCGATCGGCACGCCGAAAACAAACGCCATGATTGACAACAGCACCCCGAGATAGACGAGTGCGACGATGAGATCCTGGATCAGTCTCGCTTCTCGTGGCCGCCCGTCCAGGACGATGTAGATACGAACGAAGCCGATCACGGCCCACGACAAATGGACCCACCAGAGAATCTTGGCCGATACCATCAACGCGTTGGCGCCGTTTAGGTCCGCGGGGTCGAAGCGGAACGGCACAATCCGAGCGTAGGCAAGCACGGCGGTCATTGACAGGAAGACTGCGATCTGAACGATCAGGCGCTGGGTCGGGCGTCCCTGTCCCTGCATATGCCAAATGACAATCCCAGCGAGCCCCATCACACTGATAAGCAGCGGCAGCAGGTGAACTTCATGACCCATCACGATCCCACAACGAAAAATTCTGACCCCATGCGCCGATCTAGCAGGCTGTTGAAGAAGTCAGTCGGGTTCGCAAACGAAGCCTGAATCATCTCCGTTGTGGATGTAGATGTGCCCGACAAGGCGTCCGGCTGAGCCGAGAGCAGCCCATCCGCGACCACAGGCCGGGTC
>NZ_JACUZZ010000037.1:0-54220 GCF_014851595.1 Rhizobium sp. RHZ01 | reverse complement strand
TCGGCACCAGACTGTCGAGCGTCACCATCTCAAGAGCCGTCTGGGTGGGGGCAGGTTTCTTCAACATGTCCCAATGAATCACAAACCCCCAGACGGTGCCAGGGGTTTGTCAGCAATCTGAGGGCGGTCATTTCTGACCGGGCTTTTTGCTGTCTGTGATCGCCGATTAGCGCTTGGAAACCGGCACGTAGTCGCGCTCCGGTTCGCCGACATAAAGCTGGCGCGGGCGACCGATACGCTGCTCTGGATCTTCGATCATCTCGTTCCACTGGGCAATCCAGCCGACCGTACGGGCCAGGGCAAACAGCACGGTGAACATAGTCGTGGGGAAGCCCAGGGCCTTCAGCGTGATGCCGGAGTAGAAGTCGATGTTCGGATAGAGCTTCTTCTCGATGAAGTATTCATCGGTTAGGGCGATGCGCTCGAGTTCCATCGCAACTTCGAGCAACGGATCGTCCTTGACGCCGAGTTCGCCGAGAACCTCATGCGTCGTCTTCTGCATGATCTTGGCGCGCGGATCGTAGTTCTTGTAGACGCGGTGACCGAAGCCCATCAGGCGGAACGGATCGTTCTTGTCCTTGGCGCGGGCGATGTATTCCGGAATGCGGTCAACAGTGCCGATCTCAGTCAGCATGTTCAGCGCTGCTTCGTTGGCGCCGCCGTGTGCCGGGCCCCAGAGGCATGCAATGCCGGCTGCGATGCAGGCAAACGGGTTTGCACCCGACGAGCCGGCGAGGCGGACGGTCGAGGTCGACGCGTTCTGCTCGTGGTCGGCGTGCAGGATGAAGATGCGGTCCATGGCGCGGGCCAGAACCGGATTGACCACATATTCCTCGCAAGGAACTGCAAAGCACATGCGCAGGAAGTTCGACGCGTAGTCGAGATCGTTCTTCGGGTAAACGAAGGGCTGGCCG
Organism: Rhizobium sp. RHZ01; assembly: GCF_014851595.1. NCBI lineage: Bacteria > Pseudomonadati > Pseudomonadota > Alphaproteobacteria > Hyphomicrobiales > Rhizobiaceae > Rhizobium > Rhizobium sp. RHZ01. The sequence continues at coordinate 53,306 of NZ_JACUZZ010000037.1, read as the reverse complement.
ATGTGATACTTGTAGGCCATGGCGGCCAGCGTTGGCATCTTGGCGATCATACGCAGGCTTGCGACCATGCGCTGATGCGGATCGGTGATGTCGGTGGAGTCGTGGTAGAACGCCGACAGCGCGCCGACGCAACCGCACATGACAGCCATCGGATGTGCATCGCGGCGGAAGCCCGTGAAGAACCGGCTCATCTGCTCATGCACCATCGTGTGATGCGTCACGCGATAGTCGAAGTCCTTCTTCTGGGCTGCGGTCGGCAGTTCTCCGTAGAGAAGCAGGTAGCAGACTTCGAGGAAGTCGCCGTGCTCGGCGAGCTGCTCGATCGGATAGCCGCGATGCAGCAGTACGCCGGCGTCACCGTCGATATAGGTGATTTTCGATTCACAGGACGCGGTCGAGGTGAAACCAGGATCGTACGTGAAGGAAGCCGTGTTCTTGTACAGGGCGCCGATATCGATGACGTCAGGACCGATGGTGCCGCTCTTGACGGCGAGATCGACTGATTTGTCACCGATTTTCAGTGTTGCGCTTTGTTCCGTCATTATGATCCTCCAAACTGGCGGTTGGCGCCATAAAAGCGCCATAGGGTTAAGCGTCGTCGATGATTGCTATATGATCGCGCGCCTAATGCCAAGTTACCGTGACGCCATTTTGTGCATCGCAGTATCAACTTTTGGGCACTTCTGCGATGACCCCTGCGCATAGCAGAAGCTGATGATTATCCTTAGCTTTTCCGGCTTCCGATTTTCCTTCAGATTTCAATCGATTATTCTTGCTTGGAAGCCCGTTAGCTTTCATTCTGGTTGTACGGGCGGCTGTTTTTGGGCGCAATGCATGCCGGGGTTGAGGCCATTGGAGGTGAGGGAAGCCACACCCGGCGCGGACGCGTTTGGGCGCGCGCCACAGCCTTCTTTTCTCGTGCCACGAGTTCCTGCGGAACCTCCGCTAACTTTCCAGACGCAATCCTTCGTGCCGTGGCCGACACGGATAAGGACTGCGTCGGATCGTTGTACCGTGTGGCTTCGTCTCGCCGTGGCAACGGAGATAGAGCATGGGCGGTTCTTCCTGGTTTCGTCCGTCTTCGCTGGGGCGGGCGCGATCCTCTGGTTCGTGCTTGGAAGTGCCCCCGGCCGAGCTCCGGATGTCGTTTGCGGCGACGCTTGCCCTCGTCGCCGGTTTACGCGATCTGGTCAAGAAGGCCGCCGCACGAACATCCCTTGCTGCAGGTCGCCGCAGTAACGCCCGTCGTTTTCATCATATGCTTCTTTGGTGGCATCCTGCTGACCGCGATGATCGGCGGCTTCTCGACCGCGCTTTTCGCCGTCGAGCACTTCCACCGGCTCAGCGCTTATGGTCTGCCGGCAAATCTCATGGCCATGCCGGTGGTCTCTTTCGTGGTGATGCCGATGGGCATGCTCGCTATGCTGCTGACACCTTTTGGCCTCGACGTCATTCCATGGAAAATTGCCGGTTTCGGGCTCGACATCGTGATCGCCATTGCCCAGATGGTCTCGACCTGGGCGGCAATATCGATATCGGCAGATTGCCGGGTTGGTATTTTCCTGTGGCGGTAGCAGGGTTCCTCTTACTTGCCCTTCTGCGCACCAAGATCCGCTACCTCGGCGCTGGCATTGCGGCGCTGGCAACAGTGCTTGTTGTGGTTGCGCCGAGCGAGCCGCCGCCCGACATGGTCATTGCCGAAGACGGCAATCTCGTCGCGATTGTGAGAGGACAAGTCCTTGCACCGAACCGGCCGCATCCGCCTGACTTCATTTTCGACCAATGGCGAATGGCGCTCGCCGCGGAGCTAGATCAACCAACGTAATTGTTGGAGGGTGTCAACGCTATCAGGCGGCGGGACAGTCAAGGCAGATCGGAGAGGTTATCTGCCGTGGAATTGCGCAATGCCCGCGATGCGTTACGTCAGGCTGCGACGAGCGCTGAGAACCGATTTGTATGCCTGAAAGGCGCCCGGTGCACAGCCACGCACGATAGCGGCTACGTCGTGACGATCGTCGAAAATCCCGCTTACTTCGGCGCTGCCTGCGATACGGCCGATATCGTCGTGACACCCGCTCGCCTCCGCACGACGGGGTGCCGGTCGGGCGCACTTTTGTTCACCGGCGAAACCTTGCGTCGCTTTGGTGCCGCTGAGGTAAGGATCGACGATCAAGGTAGCCCCGTCGTCACGACGGCCTATACGAGGCCCGACCGCCCTTGGATCCGCCATCGGGCGTATAATTGGCGAAGCGGCACCTTTGACGGCGAGCCGCTTGCCTTCAATGATAGCGGCGAATGAGGCCGACAAGCTTGCCCTGGACCTTGACACGGTCAGGCCCGAAAATGCGCGTCTCGTAAGCCGGGTTTGCCGCCTCAAGTGCGATGGAGGCGCCTTTCCGGCGGAAGCGCTTGAGCGTCGCTTCCTCATCATCGACAAGCGCAACAACGATGTCGCCGGCATTGGCGGTGCTGCCGTTGCGGATGATTACCGTGTCGCCATCAAAGATGCCGGCCTCGATCATCGAGTCGCCCTTGACCTCAAGCGCATAGTGCTCGCCTGGGCCAAGCATGTCCGCGGGAACCGTGATGTCATGGGTATTGTTCTGAATTGCCGAAATCGGTACGCCGGCAGCAATCCGTCCCATGACCGGTACAGAGGCAGGACCGCCGTTGTCAGCCTGCGGCGCTGGCTTCGGCGCCACAACTGGCTGTGGTTTGCCGAGGCTGCCTTCGATAACGCTCGGCGAAAAACCGCGGCGGGGCTGCAGGCTCGGGTTATATGCCTCGGGCAGTTTGATGACTTCCAGAGCGCGGGCTCGATTCGGCAGTCGGCGAATGAAGCCCCGTTCCTCCAGCGCGGTAATCAGGCGGTGGATGCCTGACTTCGACGCGAGGTCCAAGGCATCCTTCATTTCATCAAAAGAAGGGGGGACACCGGACTCCTTCATTCGCTCGTGAATGAAGAGAAGAAGCTCCTGTTGCTTGCGCGTCAGCATCGAAGTTGAACCCCAGAGTCGTGAAACAAAGCCAGAACAGACACTATATGTTCCATATGTGTTCCGCAAGTACCTAAATTTTCGTAAATCTTGCCTGCAACTTGCTGAGTTTTTGCGTCTCATTTGACCGAAAGCGTAGAAGGGGGTTGCATTGTCCTGTTGCCCGGCGCACATCTTCGCAAATTCCGGAGAAGTTGCCATGAGCGAAGCACATCCGCTGGACCACATCGTGCTGCCGGTTCCAAATATCAGGCTCTCGCGCGAGCGTCTCGGAAAGCTGGGATTCACCGTCGCGCCCGACGCCCGGCACCCGTTTGGGACCGAGAATGCCTGCATATTCTTCGCCGACGAAACTTATCTGGAGCCTCTCGGGGTCGCCAATGCCGAACTGCATGAAGCTTCGGCGCAGAAAGGCAATGTCTTCACCGCGCGGGACCGTGCCTTTCGATTCCGATGTGGAGACGATGGGCTGTCTGCCGTGGTCTTTGCGACGGCGGATGCCGATCGCGACCATGCCCGGTTTCTGTCCGAAAAGATCAATGGCGGCGAGATGCTGCAGTTCGAGCGGCCGATGAAGATGCCCGATGGCTCGGAGGTGACGGCTGCATTTAAGCTCGCCTTTGCAGTTGACCTGCGCGCTCCAGATTTCTTTTTCTTCACATGCCAACGTGTCAACCCGCTGCCAGCCGACCGGAAAGCCCTGCAAGTGCATGCAAATGGGGTGGTTGGGATCGCAGAGATCGTGCTTGGGGCACCCGACCCCAAGGCGTTTGGACCATTCCTGCGCGCCGCCGCCCACAGCTTGGGAACGACCAATGAGGCCTTCGGTGTGAGTGTGACAACTCCGAATGCCAGAGTGAGTGTTCTCTCCCCGGATGGACTGGACGCCTACTTCGACATCCCTGCGCCTTCCGACGATCGCGGTCTGCGTGGTGTTGCCATCGTTTTCAAAGTAGGCGATCTCGCCGTGACAGAAGCGCAATTGGCTGCTAACGGGATGACCTATACGCGCAAGAACAATCGAATTCTGGTGAAGGCCGCGCCCGGACAGGGCGCTCTCTTCGCCTTCGAGGAGAAACGATGAGCCAGACAAATTCCGAAGTCGTGGTCGGCGAAGGCGCCGGCCGCGTCACCTTTTCGAATTCCGGCAAGCTGTCGCTGATTGCCGGGCCTTGTCAGATGGAGAGCCGCGAGCATGCCTTCATGGTCGCCGGTGTGCTGAAGGAACTCTGCGACAAGCTTGGTCTCGGCCTCGTCTACAAGTCCTCCTTTGACAAGGCGAACCGGACGTCGCTGTCAGCGCAGCGCGGTATCGGCCTCGAAACGGCGCTTGAAGTGTTCGCCGATCTCAAGAGGGAATACGGCTTTCCTGTCCTGACCGACATTCATACCGAAGAGCAGTGTGCCGAGGTGTCCACCGTCGTCGACATCCTGCAGATCCCAGCTTTCCTCAGCCGTCAGACCGACCTGCTCGTTGCCGCCGCCAAGACCGGCCGCGTCATCAACGTCAAGAAGGGGCAGTTCCTCGCGCCCTGGGACATGAAGAACGTCCTCAACAAGCTGAATTCGAGCGGAAATCCGAACATCTTGCTTTGCGAACGCGGTGCTTCCTTCGGCTACAATACGCTGGTCTCCGACATGCGATCGCTGCCTATCATGGCGGCGATGGGCGCCCCCGTGGTCTTCGACGCCACGCATTCGGTCCAGCAGCCGGGCGGGCAGGGCGGTTCGAGCGGAGGGCAGCGCGAGTTCGTGGAGACGCTCGCGCGTGCGGCGGTCGCCGTCGGCGTCGCTGGCGTATTCGTGGAAACCCACGAAGATCCTGACAATGCGCCTTCGGATGGTCCCAACATGGTCTATCTGCGGGATATGCCGCGGCTTCTCGAAAAGCTGCTGGCCTTCGATGCGATTGCCAAGGCGGGATAAATGGATGGACGTGCACGCCGTCAACCGGCGAGCGCCAACCTCGTCTTTGTGGGATATGCCGATCCTGCCGTCCTCTCCGTGCCTTCGAGAGCGAAGCGGGAGAGCAGGTGATTGAGGTGTAGCGCCTCGTTGCCAAGCTCGCGGCAGGCTGCGCTGGTTTCCTCCGCCATCGCGGCGTTTTGTTGGGTGACGCTGTCCATGGTGTTGACGGCGGCATTGACCTCGACGAGCGCGGTCGTCTGTTCAGAGGAAGAGCGCACGATCGCCTCGATCAGCGTCGTCACCTTCAGCACCTGCTGATCGATACTGTTCAAGGCTTCGCCGGTGCGGTTCACCAAGGCAACGCCGGTTGACACCTGACTGGACGAAGTCTCGACCAACTGCTTGATTTCCTTCGCCAGCTTGGCAGAGCGGCCGGCGAGGTCGCGCACTTCTTGCGCCACGACGGCAAAACCCTTTCCGGCCTCGCCGGCACGAGCGGCCTCAACACCAGCATTGAGCGCGAGCAAGTTGGTCTGGAAGGCGATCTCGTCGATGACGTTGATGATTTCGCCGATCTGCACGGATGATGCTTCGATCTTCTCCATCGCAGCTACGGCCTCGTGCACGACAGTTGCCGAATAGCTGGCGCTTTCCTTCGTCACCGTCATCATCGCGTTTGCTTCATGGGCGCGTTCCGACGAGTTTTTGACCGTAACCGTGATCTGATCTAGCGCCGAGGCTGCCTGCTCCAGCGATGCGGCCTGATGTTCCGTTCGCCGGGCCAGATCATCCGTGCTTGTTGCGATTTCGCTAGTGCCAGTCCTGACCGTAGTGGTTGCCGTCGCGATATCCCTCATTGTGCCGGAAAGCGTGCGGACGCTCGAATTGAACTGCTCGCGTAGCCTCTCGTAGTCTGGCGCGAACGCTTCGTTGAGCTGGACGGTGAGGTCGCCGCGGGAAAGACGGTCCAGGCCGCGGCTGAGGCTCACGATGATGCGTTCGCGGCCGGCATCCTCATCAGCATTGGAGGCGGCCAGCGCCGCATCGCGCTGGGCTTGGGCCTGGCGCTCCGCATCCTGGTGTTCGCGGATTTTGTTCCGTTCTTGCGCCGATTCGCGAAACACGGTGACGGCGCGTGCCATTTCGCCAATTTCATCGACACGGTGGCTGAAGGGGACTTCCTTGGAATAGTCGCCGCCCGCCAGGATCGCCATGTAGTCGCGCATCGCCGAAAGTGGCACGATGGCGCGCCGGCGGAAGGCGTAGAGGCCGCCAAGAAGCAGGCAAAGCGAGACCGCCGCAGATGCAACCGTGATCGCCGAGAGAATGCTTGTCTGTTCGGCCGCGTCTTTTTCAGCCTTTGCCAGGAAGGCGTTCGCCATATCAACGAGCTCGTTGACCGCCGTTTCGTGGATATGAAAATTGGTCGCAAGCTTCTCGAAGGCTGTCGGGATGACCGCAGAGTCGTGGTTAAGGATGGCGGGCGCGAGTTCGTCCTGCATCACCTTCCAGAACGCATCGCCTTTGATGAAGACGTCGTTCAGAAGTTTTTCCTTGAGGTCTGCGCTGAGCGCGGTTGCCTGCCAATACTTGCGGCGATCCTCATAGGCGGGCTTCAGGACATTTTGAATGCGGTCGATGTTCTTTCCGGCGACCTCCGGGCGCTGCACCGCCTCGAGTGCAAGCATGTAGGATTCAACGACATAGAGGGGCGGCGGCAGAATATCGGCAACGAGATCCTTGCCGTAGACGATTTGCCGGTACATCTCGCCGTTCACGCGTAGCTTATTGAAGGCGTAGTTTTGTATGCCGATCGAAGCAATGAGCCCGGCGGCGACGACCACCGCGAAGATTGCAAGGCTTCGTGCAATATTGAGTTTCATCCTATGCCCCGTAAATAGTAAATAGTGAACGACGTCGTTTCTGAAACCATTGGAAATTTTCGAGCAGCAGCTATGGATCGTGACAGGCGGCTTGGCCACATAAGGAAGCGCATCATGCAATAACGCCTGCCGAAGAAGGTGTTATTTCCTTTCGGCCGTTAACTATAAATATGATTGGTTACTGGTCGATAAATTTACAACCAGCTTGAAAGTCAAAATTTATATTTCCAAAACTTCAGGTTTTGAAAGTTGATAAGCGTTGTCTCTAACCAACGGCCGGGCGTGGCTTCAAAGGCCTGACATATTCACCCGTTAGGGCCGTGGCATGCCATCTGTCGTCAGTGTGGCATTGTAATTTGTGTGCCTTCGATTAAACAGGCTTCCAACGTTATCACCCACCGAGCAGGAAGAACCGATGACTGCAATTACCGACATTATCGCCCGCGAGATTCTCGACAGCCGTGGCAATCCGACCGTCGAAGTCGATGTCTATCTCGAAGACGGCAGCATGGGCCGTGCGGCGGTGCCGTCGGGCGCTTCCACCGGTGCTCACGAAGCTGTTGAAGTTCGCGATGGTGGCAATCGCTATCTCGGCAAGGGTGTTGAAAAGGCTGTCGAAGCCGCCAACACCGAAATCTTTGACGCGATCGGCGGCATTGATGCCGAAAACCAGATCCAGATCGACAACATCATGATCGAACTGGACGGCACGCCGAACAAGTCGCGCCTCGGCGCCAACGCCATCCTCGGCGTATCGCTCGCGGTTGCCAAGGCTGCTGCCCAGGCTGCCGGCCTGCCGCTCTACCGTTATGTCGGTGGCGCCAGCGCCCACCTGCTGCCGGTCCCGATGATGAACATCATCAACGGTGGCGCGCATGCCGACAACCCGATCGACTTCCAGGAGTTCATGATCCTGCCGGTCGGTGCCGATTCCATCCGCGAAGCCGTTCGTATGGGCTCGGAAGTATTCCACGTCCTCAAGAAGGAGCTGTCGGCTCAGGGCCACAACACCAACGTCGGCGATGAGGGTGGTTTCGCGCCGGGCCTGAAGAGCGCCCCTGAAGCCCTCGACTTCATCATGAAGTCGATCGAGAAAGCCGGCTACAAGCCGGGCGAAGACATCTACCTCGGCCTCGACTGCGCTGCGACCGAATTCTTCAAGGACGGCAAGTACGTTCTCGAAGGCGAAGGCCGCACGCTGGAATCGGGTGCCATGGCTGAATACCTTGCCCAGCTCGCCGCCCAGTATCCGATCATCTCCATCGAAGACGGTATGGCTGAAGACGATTGGGACGGCTGGAAGGCACTGACGGATCTGGCCGGCAAGAAGGTCCAGCTGGTCGGTGACGATCTATTCGTCACCAACTCGGCCCGTCTGCGTGATGGTATCCGCATGGGCGTTGCCAACTCGATCCTCGTCAAGGTCAACCAGATCGGCTCGCTGACGGAAACGCTCGACGCCGTCAACACTGCGCATAAGGCTGCCTACACCGCAGTCATGTCGCACCGTTCCGGTGAAACCGAAGATTCGACGATTGCCGATCTGGCGGTCGCCACCAACTGCGGTCAGATCAAGACCGGCTCGCTGTCGCGCTCGGATCGCCTGGCCAAGTACAACCAGCTGATCCGCATCGAAGAGGGCCTCGGCCCGCAGGCCCGCTACGCCGGCCGTTCGATCATCCGCGGCTGATCAATCGCGCCTGAATTGAGCGACTTGGACCCGCGTCTACGAAAGGCGCGGGTTTTTTCGTGCCTGATTTTTCATAGTCAACGGACAGTTAATCTCTGCCCGGTAGACTTCAGCGCATCGAGGTAATGCGTTCGAGCGTGCGTTTATGTGGACAAAGCATCACAAGAAGAAAAAGATCGGTCGTTTCGTGGTTCCCGCGATGACGGTCGCGTTTCTCTCCTACTTCGGCTATCATTGCATTCATGGTGATTACGGTCTGCGGGCAACCGAGGGGTTCGAGCGCCAGCGGATAGCGCGCGAAAGGGAGTTGGCGGTTCTGAAAGGCAAGCGCGAGCATCTTGAAAAGCAGGTCGCGCTGCTGAGCGACGGTTCGATGGACAAGGACATGCTGGACGAGAAAGCGCGTCTTCAGCTTAATGTTTCTCGCGCTGACGAGATCGTCATATTCAATCACTATTCGAATTAACCGAAATTCAGTTAATCGAAATAAAGCGTTATTTATCAGTGATTTACTGATGAATACGAGCCATGCATTTATGGCATTGCTGTGGCTAAATTTCTTCCCTATGGTGTGCGCCACCAAAGAACCGACAAACCCATAGGGAGGGTTGAATGGCGCCGCGAAAAACCGCGACCGTTTCCAGCCGTAAAACTAGCGCAAAGCCGGCAAACAAGGCCTCGAATGGTGGTCCTGTCGCTGATTTCACGCGCGACGAGGAGCTCAAGGCCTACCGCGAAATGCTGCTGATCCGCCGCTTCGAAGAGAAGGCCGGGCAGCTCTACGGCATGGGCTTCATTGGCGGTTTCTGTCACCTTTACATCGGTCAGGAAGCTGTCGTCGTCGGCATGCAGATGGCGCAGAAAGAAGGCGATCAGGTTATCACCGCCTATCGCGATCACGGCCATATGCTGGCGACCGGCATGAGCGCGCGTGGCGTCATGGCCGAACTGACCGGCCGCCGTAGCGGTTATTCGCGCGGCAAGGGCGGCTCGATGCACATGTTCTCGAAAGAGAAGCATTTTTACGGCGGTCACGGCATCGTCGGCGCCCAGGTTTCGCTTGGAACGGGTCTCGCTTTCGCCAATCGCTACCGCGGCAACGACAGCGTTTCCGTCGCTTACTTCGGTGACGGTGCTGCGAACCAGGGCCAGGTCTACGAGAGCTTCAACATGGCTGCTCTCTGGAAGCTCCCGATCATCTACATCGTCGAAAACAACCGTTACGCCATGGGCACCTCGACTGCCCGCGCGACCGCGCAGTCGAACTACTCCCTGCGTGGCTCCGGCTTCGGCATCCCCGGCATCCAGGTCGATGGCATGGATGTCCGCGCCGTAAAGGCCGCAGCCGACGAAGCCCTCGAGCATTGCCGCTCCGGCAAGGGTCCGATCATCCTCGAGATGCTGACTTACCGCTATCGCGGTCACTCGATGTCCGACCCGGCGAAGTACCGCACGAAGGAAGAAGTGCAGAAGATGCGCTCCGAGCAGGATCCGATCGAGCAGGTGCGAGCGCGCCTCCTTGAGAAGGGTTGGGCCTCGGAAGACGATCTGAAGGCGATCGACAAGGATGTCCGCGATGTCGTTGCCGACAGCGCCGACTTCGCCCAGTCCGATCCGGAGCCGGATGCATCCGAGCTCTACACTGACATTCTGCTCTAATCGGGGAGGGACGACCCATGCCAATCGATATTCTCATGCCCGCCCTCTCTCCGACGATGGAAGAAGGCACGCTTTCCAAATGGCTCAAGCAGGAAGGCGACACCGTCAAGTCTGGTGACGTGATCGCCGAAATCGAAACCGACAAGGCAACGATGGAAGTCGAAGCCGTCGATGAAGGCGTCATCGGCAAGCTCCTGGTTCCGGCCGGCACAGAAAATGTGAAGGTCAATGCCAAGATCGCGGTCCTGCTTCAGGACGGTGAATCGGCGTCCGACATCTCTGCCGCACCTGCCGCGCAGCCCGCACCTGCCGCTGCCGCTCCGCAGGCGGAAGAAAAGCCTGCTGCCGCTGCTGCTCCGGTTCCGGCGGAGCCGAAGGCTGCCGTGCCGAACGATCGGGAAATTCCGGCAGGTACGGAAATGGTCTCCATGACTGTTCGCGAAGCGCTTCGCGATGCCATGGCCGAAGAAATGCGCGCCGACGACAGCGTCTTCGTCATGGGCGAAGAAGTTGCCGAATACCAGGGCGCCTACAAGGTCACCCAGGGTCTTCTGCAGGAATTCGGCGCCCGCCGCGTCATCGACACCCCGATCACCGAGCACGGCTTTGCCGGCGTCGGCGTCGGTGCTGCCATGTCCGGTCTGAAGCCGATCGTCGAGTTCATGACCTTCAACTTCGCCATGCAGGCGATCGACCAGATCATCAACTCCGCCGCTAAGACGCTCTACATGTCCGGTGGCCAGATGGGTGCTCCGATCGTCTTCCGCGGCCCGAACGGTGCAGCTGCCCGCGTCGGTGCCCAGCACAGCCAGGACTACTCGGCATGGTACAGCCAGATCCCGGGCCTCAAGGTCGTCATGCCCTACACTGCATCCGACGCAAAGGGTCTGCTCAAGGCTGCCATCCGCGATCCGAACCCTGTTGTCTTCCTCGAGAACGAAATCCTCTACGGTCAGCATTTCGATGTGCCGAAGCTCGATAATTTCGTTCTCCCGATCGGCAAGGCTCGCATCCATCGTCCGGGCAGGGACGTCACGATCGTCTCCTTCGGCATCGGCATGACCTATGCCACCAAGGCCGTCGCCGAACTCGAAAAGATCGGCATCGATGCCGAGCTGATCGATCTGCGCACGCTGCGCCCGATGGACCTTCCGACCGTGATTGAATCGGTCAAGAAGACCGGCCGTCTGGTCACCGTCGAGGAAGGCTATCCGCAGAACTCGGTCGGCACCGAAATCGCTACCCGCGTCATGCAGCAGGCCTTTGACTACCTCGATGCGCCGGTTCTCACGATCGCCGGCAAGGACGTTCCGATGCCCTACGCCGCCAATCTCGAGAAGCTCGCACTGCCAAGCGTCGCCGAGGTCGTCGATGCCGTAAAGGCCGTTTGCTACAAGTAACAAGGGGAGGGTATTTCGATGCCTATCAACATCACGATGCCTGCCCTCTCTCCGACGATGGAAGAAGGCAATCTGGCCAAGTGGCTCGTCAAGGAAGGCGACACGGTCAAGTCGGGCGACATCATTGCGGAAATCGAAACCGACAAGGCAACGATGGAAGTCGAAGCCGTCGATGAGGGCACGGTTGCCAAGATCGTCGTTCCTGCCGGCACGGAAGGCGTCAAGGTCAATGCCTTGATCGCCGTGCTTGCTGCCGATGGCGAAGATGTATCCGCTGCTGCAAGCGGTGCAGGCTCTGCCGCACCGGCGCCGAAGGCTGCTGAAGCCCCGAAGACGGAAGCAGCGCCGGCAGCACCGGCTCCGGCTGCTGCCGCACCGGTTCCGGCAGCGGCACCTGCAGCCGCTCCCGCGGGCGGAAATCGCACCTTCTCCTCGCCGCTTGCGCGTCGACTGGCCAAGGAATCCGGTATCGATCTCTCGGCCATATCAGGCTCCGGCCCTCACGGCCGCGTTGTCAAGAGCGATGTCGAGGCGGCCGTGTCAGGTCGTGGTGCAAAGGCTGCTCCGGCTGCTGCTGCTCCGCAGGCTGCCGCACCGGCTCCTGCTGCAGCCCCGAAGGGCGCATCGGACGAGAGCGTTCTCAAGCTGTTCGAACCGGGCTCTTACGAGCTCGTGCCGCATGATGGCATGCGCAAGGTCATCGCCAAGCGCCTCGTCGAGTCCAAGCAGACTGTGCCCCACTTCTACGTCACCGTGGATTGCGAGCTCGATGCACTGATGTCTCTGCGTGCCCAGCTGAACGATGCCGCTCCCCGCAAGGATGGTGCGCCGTCCTACAAGTTGTCGGTCAACGATATGGTCATCAAGGCTATGGCGCTGGCTCTGCGCGATGTTCCGGATGCGAACGTCTCCTGGACCGAAGCCAACATGGTCAAGCACAAGCACGCCGATGTCGGCGTTGCCGTCTCGATCCCTGGCGGCCTGATCACCCCGATCATCCGCAAGGCCGAGGAGAAGACCCTGTCGGCCATCTCCAACGAGATGCGTGATCTCGGCAAGCGCGCCAAGGATCGCAAGCTGAAGCCCGAAGAATACCAAGGCGGAACCAGCTCGGTCTCCAACATGGGCATGATGGGCGTCAAGCAGTTCGCAGCCGTCATCAACCCGCCGCATGCGACGATCCTCGCAGTCGGCGCAGGCGAGCAGCGCCCCGTCGTCAAGAACGGCCAGCTGGCTGTCGCAACCGTGATGACGGTCACGCTGTCGACCGACCATCGCTGCGTCGACGGCGCGCTTGGTGCGGAGCTGCTGCAGGCGTTCAAGGGCTACATCGAAAATCCGATGGGTATGCTCGTCTGAGACCGGAGCGGAGGCGGAAATGACGAAGACCGTTCTTTGCTATGGTGACTCGCTGACTTGGGGCTATGACGCCGACACGATCGGACGTCATGCCTACAAGGATCGTTGGCCAAGTGCGCTTCAGGCGGCACTCGGCAACGAAGTGCGGATCATCGCCGAAGGATTGAATGGGCGAACCACCGCCTTCGACGACCATCTCGCCGACTGCGACCGGAACGGCGCACGCATCCTTCCGACGATTCTGCAGAGCCATGCGCCGCTTGATCTCGTCATTTTGCTGCTTGGCACCAACGACATGAAGCCTGTCGTGGCGGGTTCGGCCTTTGCCGCCTGCCAGGGCATTGCCCGGCTGGTGCGTCTGATCCGCAATCATGCCTGGCCCTTCGAATTCGATGGGCCGGACATTCTGATCGTCGCGCCGCCGAAGGTGCGTGAGACGGCAAACGTGCCATTTGCGGCGTCGTTCGTCGGCGCCATCGAGGAGTCGGCGAAGCTTCCGACCCTTTATCGTGATCTCGCGGACGAACTCGGCTGCGGCTTCTTTGACGGCAATTCGGTGGCGAAGACGACACCGGTCGATGGCATTCACCTCGATGCGGACAATACCCGCGCTCTTGGGCGCGGCATGGAGTCGACTGTGCGGATGATGCTGGGGCTTTGAGCATGGGATCCTTCGCTTCGCTTCGTCCCGCGACGCGGGAGGATGCGACGGAGCTGGCTTTACTCACGGACATCGCTTCCCATGGTTTCGCCTCCTGGCTCTGGCTGGTGGAGCTTGGAAACGGTGGCGGCGATACGCCGATGGAGCGTGGACGGCAGAAGCTGCGTGGCGACCAGGGGCAAGGCAACTGGAGCGACGCCGTGATTGCCGAAGCCCATGGCGAGATCGCGGGAGCCGCGATCGGCTACGGTCTTGGCGAAGGCATACGGAATATCGAGGCGGATCGCCCGGCGCTGAAGCCGGTCATCGATCTGCAGAAAATGGTGGTGGGAAGCTGGTTTGTCGGAACGCTCGGTGTCTACAACCATCTGCGTGGCATCGGGATCGGTCGAAGGCTTCTCATGGATCAGATTGAGCGTGCGGAAAATGCTCCGGTCAGCCTGATTACCGCAGGTTACAACGAGGCGGCTCTGTCGCTTTACAAGAAGAATGGATTTTCGGAGGCGGCGCGAACGAATGCCGTGGCCTTCTTCGAAAACGGCAGGAAACACGAGTGGGTGCTTCTCACCCGCGACGCCCGATAGCAAAGGCAGGGAAACATGGCTGAGAACTACGACGTCATCATCATCGGCTCCGGACCCGGGGGCTATGTCGCCGCTGTGCGCGCCACCCAGCTCGGTCTCAAGACCGCGATCGTCGAACGCGAGCATCTGGGCGGCATTTGCCTGAACTGGGGCTGCATTCCAACCAAGGCTCTGCTCCGCTCGGCCGAAATTCTCGACCATTCCAACCACCTGAAGGACTACGGTCTCGTGCTGGAAGGCAAGGTCAGCGCCGACGTGAAGGCGGTCGTTGCCCGCTCGCGCGCCGTCTCCGCACGCCTCAACGGAGGCGTCGGCTTCCTGATGAAGAAGAACAAGGTCGACGTGATCTGGGGCGAGGCCAAGATCACCAAGCCGGGTGAGATCGTCGTCGGCAAGTCGTCGAAGCCGGTCGTCGAGCCACAGCATCCCGTGCCGAAGGGCGTCAAGGGCGAGGGCACTTACACCGCCAAGCACATCATCGTTGCAACAGGTGCGCGTCCCCGCGCCCTGCCGGGCATCGAGCCGGACGGTAAGCTGATCTGGACCTACTTCGAAGCGCTGAAGCCGGATGTACTGCCGAAGTCGTTGATCGTCATGGGCTCGGGCGCGATCGGCATCGAATTCGCAAGCTTCTATCTGTCGATGGGCGTGGACGTGACGGTGGTCGAAGTCTTGCCTACCATCATGCCGGTCGAGGATGCGGAAGTTACTGCGATCGCCCGCAAGCAGATGGAAAAGCGCGGCATGAAGATCTTCACGAGCGCAAAGGTCGCGAAGGTCGAAAAATCCGCCAACAGCATCACCGCGCATGTCGAGACGTCGGATGGCAAGATACAGCAGATCACGGCGGATCGCATGATTTCGGCTGTCGGCGTGCAGGGCAACATCGAAAACCTCGGCCTTGAGGCTGTCGGCGTCAAGACGGATCGCGGCTGCGTCGTCATCGACGGTTACGGCAAGACCAACGTTCCTGGCATTTACGCGATCGGTGACGTCGCCGGCCCGCCGATGCTCGCTCACAAGGCGGAGCACGAAGGCGTCGTCTGCGTCGAGAAGATCGCCGGCCTGCCGAACGTTCATGCGACCGACAAGGGCAAGGTCCCGGGCTGCACCTACTGCAACCCGCAGGTTGCCTCCGTCGGTCTCACGGAAGCCAAGACCAAGGAATTGGGCCGCGACATCCGTGTCGGTCGCTTCTCCTTTGCCGCCAACGGCAAGGCGATCGCGCTTGGCGAAGATCAGGGTCTCTGCAAGGTCATCTTCGACAGGAAGACCGGCGAGCTGCTCGGCGCCCACATGGTTGGCGCGGAGGTCACCGAGCTCATCCAGGGCTTTGTCGTCGCAATGAACCTAGAGACCACGGAAGAGGAACTGATGCACACGATCTTCCCGCATCCGACGGTTTCCGAAACGATGAAGGAAGCGGTTCTGGATGCTTATGGTCGTGTCCTGAACGCTTGATCGTTTCTTCCCTATTGTCGAAGGTGGAAAAAGCAAAAGTCGATCATCATGTTTATGGTGTGTCGGCGCCATCATCGTGGTTCTGATCGCAAGGGCGATATCGTAAAGAGGCGAGGGCAGGATGGAAGGCGTAGGCTGGATCGCAGCGATCATCATCGGCGGCTTTGCGGGTTGGCTCGCGGGCAAGCTGATGGAGGTTCGCTACGGAGTATTGCTCAATATCGTGCTCGGCATCGTCGGCTCGGTGGTCGCAACCGCGATTCTGGCGCAATTTCATATAGAGGTGGCCGGCGGCAGGCTCGGTTACTTCGTCACGGGTTTTCTTGGTGCCTGCTTGCTGATATTCGTCGCGCGGCTCGTCCGCCGATAGATAGGGCTTTTGCCGCATGGAGCGGCGGAGATTTGAACTGCCATGGTAACCATTCTCGATACGATCAATCCTGATTCCAAGCGTGTGCGGCATCCCGAAAAGGCCCATCGACCTGACCAGGAGGTCCTGCGCAAGCCGGATTGGATCCGCGTCAAGGCGCCAACCTCCAAGGGATACGCAGAGACGCGCTCGATCGTGAAGGAGCACAAGCTCGTCACCGTCTGCGAAGAGGCTGGTTGCCCCAATATCGGCGAGTGCTGGGACAAGAAGCACGCGACCTTCATGATCATGGGCGAGATCTGTACCCGCGCTTGCGCCTTCTGCAACGTTGCGACCGGCAAGCCGAATGCGCTTGACATGGCCGAGCCGGAGAATGTCGCCAAGGCGGTGAAGGAGATGGGGCTCTCCCACGTCGTCATCACTTCGGTCGACCGCGATGATCTCGAAGACGGCGGCGCCGAGCATTTCGAGAAGGTGATCTGGG
Organism: Rhizobium sp. RHZ01; assembly: GCF_014851595.1. Lineage (NCBI taxonomy): Bacteria > Pseudomonadati > Pseudomonadota > Alphaproteobacteria > Hyphomicrobiales > Rhizobiaceae > Rhizobium > Rhizobium sp. RHZ01. The sequence continues at coordinate 36,851 of NZ_JACUZZ010000037.1, read as the reverse complement.
CGATCCGTGTTGCCTCGCCGACGACGACCATCGAAATCCTGACGCCCGACTTCCTGAAGAAGCCCGGTGCCCTGGAGCGCGTCGTTGCCGCAAAGCCCGACGTCTTCAATCACAACATGGAAACGGTTGCCGGCAACTACCTGACGGTTCGTCCGGGAGCTCGTTACTTCCACTCCATCCGCCTGCTGCAGCGCGTGAAGGAACTGGACCCCACCATGTTCACCAAATCGGGCATCATGGTCGGTCTCGGCGAGGAACGAAACGAAGTGCTGCAGCTGATGGACGACTTGCGGACCGCAGAGGTCGACTTCCTGACCATCGGCCAGTACCTGCAGCCAACCCGCAAGCACCACGCGGTGATGAGCTTTGTTACGCCTGACGAATTCAAGTCCTACGAGACGGTCGCCTATACCAAGGGCTTCCTGATGGTGGCTTCGAGCCCGCTGACGCGTTCGTCGCACCATGCCGGCGACGACTTCGCACGCCTGAAGGCCGCACGCGAGAAAAAGCTGCTGATCGCAGCGGAATAATCAACGATCGCTTGCATTTTTCAAAAGCGGCGGCGATCTTCCCGCGGCTTTTTGTTTGCGGAGGCGACGAGAATGCCGGCTTATATCGACGATATGCGCAAGGTTGCCGCACTGCTGCGCCAGTCCGAGCGCATCATGGTCATCGGCTGCTCCGGCGGCGGCAAGAGCACCTTGTCGCTAAAACTCAGCAGCAAGCTCGATCTTCCTTATTTTTCCATGGATAAAGAGTTCTTCTGGCTGCCGGGCTGGGTCAAGCGCCCGAAAGAGGAAGAGCGCCATCTGATCGGTAACGTCGTCGCCGGCGAACGGTGGCTCATGGACGGAACCGGCCCATCCACGTTCGATATTCGTGTCGCCCGCACGGAACTGGTCGTCTGGGTACGTATGCCGCGCTGGCTTTGTCTGTGGGGAATCTGCAAACGCGCGTTCCTCCATCTCGGAAGGACTCGGCCAGACATGGCGCCCGGATGCCTGGAGCGAGTGCCGGATCGGGAGTTTCTCACTTACATCTGGACGTTCGAGAAGCGGTTCGCGCCCCTGGTGATTGCTGCGCTCGACAAGCATGGCCCGAATGTTCCGGTTTTTCAGCTGAAAAGCCGGCGGGAGGTGAACCACCTTCTTGATCTTCTCGGCGCTCCTACTTAACTGCCGATCATGCCTCAGTTCGAAACGCATCACTCCGTCCCGCATTCCGCCGATCAGATGTTCGATCTCGTCGCCGACGTCGAGCATTATCCTCAGTTTCTTCCGCTCTGCGAGGCGCTGAGCATTCGCAGCCGCAAGGAGCGTGACGGCAAGGTTCTGCTGATCGCCGATATGACCGTCGGTTACAAGGCGATCCGCGAAACCTTCACGACGCAGGTGCTGTTGAACCGGGCCGAGCGCCTCATCGAGGTCAAGTATATTGATGGACCATTCCGCTATCTCGACAACCGCTGGCGTTTCGAGGAGACGGCAACAGGCTCCAACATCCACTTCTTCATCGACTACGAGTTCAAGAGCCGCATCCTGGGGGCGGTCATGGGGTCGATGTTCGATCGCGCCTTCCGCATGTTCTCGGAAGCCTTCGAAACGCGGGCGACGAAGATTTACGGCTGAGCCAATTCCTGGATCATACCAAGCGCGGTCCTGACCGTCGCAAGCCGCACCTCACCGCGACCGATGTCGCCGTAGAGCATCTTCCGATGAATAAGCCCGCCAGAGCGCGACTTGGCCGCGAGGTGGACGAGGCCGACCGGCTTCTCCACCGATCCGCCGCCTGGCCCGGCAACGCCCGTCACAGCGACGGCAATGGCGGCGCGGGAGCGGAAGAGGGCGCCGTGCACCATCTGCCGCGCCGTCTCCTCGGAGACCGCGCCGAAGCGGATCAGCGTTTCCTCCTGCACGCCAAGCATCTCCATTTTGGCGGTATTGGTGTAGGTGACGAAGCCTCTGTCCACGACAGAGGACGATCCTGAGATTTCCGTGAGCGCGCCAGCGACCAGTCCGCCGGTGCAGGATTCCGCGGTCGAAACCATCAGCCCAGCTGCCGTGAAATCGCGAATGATCGCTTCTGCTTGCACGATGATGTCGTTCGGGAAGGTGCTCATCTCATGTGCTCCGATAGACGACGGTTGCCGTGGCGATCGCGGCGATGCCCTCGCGCCGGCCGACAAAGCCGATCTTCTCGTTGGTCGTCGCCTTGACTGAGCAGCGGTCGATCGAGATGCCCAGGAACTCGGACAGATTGGCGCGCATCTCGTCGCGATGCGGCCCGACTTTCGGTGCTTCGGCGATCAGCGACACGTCGGCGTTCATGATGGCGCCGCCACGCTCGCGCACGATCTTTGCCGCATGTTCGATGAAGATGCGCGACGGCGCGCCCTTCCACTGCGGATCAGATGGCGGAAAATGATCGCCGATGTCGCCCGCTCCACAGGTCGCAAGCAGTGCGTCAGTCAACGCGTGGAGCGCTACGTCCGCGTCGGAGTGACCCTTGAGCTTCTGGTCATGCGGTATGAAGACGCCGCAGAGCGTTACGCCGTCGCCCGGCTCGAGCTGATGGACGTCGTAGCCGTTGCCGGTGCGCACATCGGGGAGCGCCTGTACTGAAAGTCTGCTGTCTGCCATTGCGATGTCCCGTTTGACCGTCAGTTTTCCATTGTCCGCCAGACCCTCGACGATCCGCACCGGAATACCGGCCCATTCGGCAATGGCGGCGTCGTCGGTGAAATCGGTGAGATTTGCCACAACCGCCTTTTCGTGGGCGGCAAGGATGGGCTCGAAGGCGAAAGACTGCGGCGTTTGCGCTGCGTAGAGATGATCGCGGGAAACGGTGTCGAGGACCGTTCCATCATGATCTGCTCGCTTCAGTGTGTCGGCGACGGGCATGGCGGGGAGAATTGCCGGCACGCCCTCCGAGAGCAGGCCAGCGATGCGATCGAGAAGCGCATGATCGAAGAAGGGCCGCACTGCGTCGTGGATCAGAACATGCGAGATATTCTTGCCGCGCAAATGGCGTAGTCCCGCTAAGACGGATTGTTGGCGCGTAGCGCCGCCGTGAGCCGCATCGATCGGCGTGCCGGACTGGACCTGCCCGGCAGCTTTAGCAAACAGCGCCTCGTCGTCGGGGTGAATGACCACGACGATGTGGCGTGCAAGCTCCCAGCTGGCGAACTTCTCCAGTGTGTGAGTGATAACAGGCCTGCCGCCAATCGCCCGATACTGCTTCGGTCCCTCTTCGGAGGCGCCCGCGCGTTCGCCGCGGCCGGCCGCGACGACGACGATACCTATTGCTGGTTGCTTTTGATGCATTTGCGGCATAAATCCTCAAAGCGCGATTTTTACACCGGTGCTTAGCGGCTTGGCGCATCGAATTCCAGCATTTGCTCGAAAAATGTCAATTCGCGCACTGCCCTCTTGGCAAGCCATTCAAACCTGTCTAAAAATAGTGCACGCATTTCGCGTGCCTGAAAGATAATCAATTGTTGAGCTTCGACCTCGCATCACCTTTGCGGATTGGACCTGTGGAAGTCAGGAACCGTGTTGTGCTGGCGCCTATGTCTGGCGTGACGGACATGCCGTTCCGGCAACTGGCGTGGCGTCATGGCGCAGGGCTTGTGGTCACCGAAATGGTAGCAAGCCGCGAACTGGTCAACAGCACTGCCGAATCATGGGCACGCCTCGAAAGCGCGGGGTTTGAGCCCCACATGGTTCAGCTCGCTGGCCGTGAAGCCCATTGGATGGCGGAGGCCGCGAAGATCGCTGCCGACCATGGCGCCGACATCATCGATCTCAACATGGGATGCCCCGCCAAGAAAGTGATTGGCGGTTACTCCGGCTCCGCCTTGATGCGCGATCCCGATCACGCCCTCAGCCTCATCGAGGCGACAGTCAAGGCCGTCAGCGTTCCCGTGACCCTGAAGATGCGGCTCGGTTGGGACGAGAATTCGATCAACGCGCCCGAGATCGCGTGCCGCGCCGAACAGGCTGGCGTTCAGCTTATTACGATCCATGGCCGCACGCGCATGCAGTTTTACGAGGGTCGGGCAGACTGGGATGCGATCCGCGCGGTTCGCGATGCCATTACCGTGCCCTTGGTTGCAAACGGCGATGTCGAAACCGTCGAGGATGCACATGAGATTCTGCGTCGCTCGGGAGCCGATGCCGTCATGATCGGTAGGGGCTGCCAGGGCAGGCCGTGGCACGCCGGCGTATTGGCTGGGCAACCGGCGCCCGAAGTGTGGGAAGTCCCCGACATTGCGACCGAGCACTACAGAATGATGCTCGAATTTTACGGTGAGGCAGTCGCCGTTCGCCATGCAAGGAAGCACCTTGGCTGGTATCTCGACCGTTTTGCGCCTGGTCTTGCAGCGCAGGAAAAGGCCGCGATCATGACGGCGCGGGAGCCCGACGACGTAGCTGCAAGGTTTTATAATGCATTTATGGCTGCGGCATCGAACACGCAGACGCGGGAGGCTGCATGACGAATGACGTGCCATCGTCGATCGACAACGGCGTTAGCGCAGTTGCGATCGCTGTGCTCAACGCGATCCAGAATCCGGTCGTGATGGTCAACGAGGCTGGCCTCGTCGCCTTCGCAAATTGGGAAGCGGAAGCCTTCTTCGGTGCCAGCGCAGCCCACCTCGCGCGGTACAAGATCTCGACCTTTATCCCATTTGGCAGTCCGCTGCTGGCCTTGATCGACCAGGTTCGTGAACGGCGAGCACCGATCAACGAGTATCGCGTCGACTTGAGCTCGCCGCGCCTCGGACAGGACAAGCTTGTCGACTTGTATGTTGCCCCTGTCGTCAGCGATCCAGGCTCCGTCGTGATCGTGTTCCAAGAGCGGTCGATGGCGGACAAGATCGACCGGCAGCTGACGCATCGTGCGGCGGCCCGCTCGGTCACGGGGCTTGCCTCCATGCTGGCGCATGAGATCAAGAATCCGCTTTCCGGTATTCGCGGTGCAGCGCAGCTGCTAGAGCAATCGGTCGTCGACGACGACCGCGCATTGACGCGGCTGATCTGCGACGAAACGGACCGCATCGTCTCGCTCGTGGACCGCATGGAAGTCTTCTCGGACGAACGCCCCGTTGATCGGATGCCGGTCAATATCCACTCCGTTCTCGATCACGTGAAGGCCGTGGCGAAGGCGGGATTTGCGCGGCACCTCCGGATCACCGAGAACTACGACCCGTCGTTGCCGTCGGTCTACGCGAACCGCGATCAGCTTGTTCAGGTGTTCCTCAATCTCGTAAAGAATGCCGCCGAAGCCGTCGGCGATCGCCCGGATGGCGAGATCGTTTTGACGACGGCTTACCGCTCCGGCATTCGTCTGTCGGTCGCCGGCACGCGCGAAAAGATTTCGCTGCCGCTGGAATTTTGTGTTCAGGACAACGGTCCGGGCGTGCCGGCGGACCTTCTGCCGCATCTGTTTGATCCGTTCATTACGACCAAGACGAACGGCAGCGGCCTTGGCCTCGCGCTCGTCGCTAAGATTATTGGGGACCACGGCGGCATTATTGAATGCGACAGCCAGACCAACCGCACGACATTCCGCGTCTTGATGCCGGCCTCCAAGGACGCATCGGTGGACGACGCAACGACCATAACTCCCACAGGACCTACTCGATGACAGCAACGATCCTCGTCGCGGATGATGATGCGGCAATTCGTACCGTGCTTAATCAGGCTCTGAGCCGCGCCGGCTATGACGTGCGAATTACCTCCAACGCCGCCACGCTCTGGCGTTGGGTGTCGGCAGGCGAGGGCGATCTTGTCGTAACCGATGTCGTGATGCCGGATGAAAATGCGTTCGATCTCCTGCCGCGCATCAAGAAGGCCCGCCCGGATCTCCCCGTGCTTGTCATGAGCGCCCAGAACACCTTCATGACGGCGATCAAGGCTTCCGAAAAGGGCGCCTACGATTACCTGCCAAAACCATTCGACTTGACGGAACTGATCGGCATCATCGGCCGTGCGCTGGCCGAGCCGAAGCGCAGGCCAGCCAAGCTTGACGAGGACATGCAGGACGGAATGCCGCTTGTCGGCCGTTCGGCCGCGATGCAGGAAATCTATCGCGTCCTTGCGCGCCTGATGCAGACCGATCTGACGCTGATGATCACCGGCGAGTCCGGTACCGGCAAGGAACTGGTGGCGCGGGCGCTCCATGACTACGGCAAGCGCCGCAACGGGCCGTTTGTCGCGATCAACATGGCGGCGATCCCGCGCGATCTGATCGAATCCGAGCTCTTCGGCCACGAGAAGGGTGCGTTCACCGGCGCCCAGACGCGTTCGACCGGTCGCTTCGAGCAGGCCGAAGGCGGCACGCTTTTCCTCGACGAAATTGGTGATATGCCGATGGATGCCCAGACGCGCCTCCTGCGCGTCCTGCAGCAAGGCGAGTACACCACTGTCGGCGGCCGCACACCGATCCGCACCGACGTTCGGATCGTCGCGGCGACCAACAAGGATCTGAAGCAGGCGATCAATCAGGGACTTTTCCGCGAGGATCTCTACTATCGTCTAAACGTCGTTCCGCTGCGTCTGCCGCCGTTGCGTGATCGTGCGGAGGATATCCCGGATCTTGTGCGCCACTTCGTCCAGCAGGCGGAAAAGGAAGGCCTTGGCTCCAAGCGCTTCGATCAGGAGGCGCTCGATCTGATGAAAGCCTACGCCTGGCCGGGCAACGTGCGCGAGCTCGAGAACCTCATTCGCCGGTTGATGGCACTTTATCCACAGGATGTGATCACCCGCGAAATCATCGAAGCCGAGCTTCGGTCTGATGTGCCGGACAGCCCGATCGACAAGGGGCCGATCCGTAACGGCAACATGACTATCGCCCAGGCTGTCGAAGAAAACATGCGGACATACTTCGCCGGTTTCGGCGACGGCCTGCCGCCACCCGGGCTTTACGATCGTGTATTGACGGAAATGGAGTATCCGCTGATTCTAGCCGCGCTGACGGCGACGCGCGGCAACCAGATCAAGGCGGCTGACCTTTTGGGGTTGAACCGCAATACGCTGCGCAAGAAGATCAGAGAGCTTGGCGTATCGGTGTACAGAAGCTCCCGCACTGCTTGACAATGTGACTGGCGACGTTGCATTTTCGCCACAATGCGTTGCTTAGAAGTCACGCATGGGGTTCGGGTTTTCGGAGCTGTCTAAGAGAGCAGCGGCACTTGCCGTTGCGTTGCGGAGGCAGGCTGGCGGCTTCCGCCCTGGTCCGCGGGAGCGGCGGAGGCGATTGCCTGCTGCCAGGAGAAATAAGCGAATGGAACAGGATGCAATGCCGCCTGCGGCGGAAGGCGAAGCTGTCACGGCCGTGACCGATCGCCGTGCCCTGTTTGCGCTGCCGGGCCTGATCCTTGCCGGTGGTGCGCTTCTCTGTGCCACGCTGACGCTCTTCGTTCTGCTCGGGCTGACCCCGATCGCGCCGACTTACCATGTCGTTGTCACCTCGGTTGTCGTGAACTCGTTTTTCGTGTTGGGTCTGATGGCCCTCATCGCACGCGAGGTCTCCCGCCTGCTCAAGGCGCGGAAACGCGGGCGAGCGGCGGCGCGCCTTCATATCCGCATCGTTGTGCTCTTCTCAATCGTCGCGATCACCCCGGCGATCCTTGTTGCGATTTTCGCCAGTATTACGCTGAATGCCGGCCTCGACCGGTGGTTTGCGCTCCGCACGCAATCGATCGTCAGTTCCTCCCGAAACATCGGGCAGGCCTACATGATGGAGAATGCGAGCTACCTGCAGGGCCAGACTGTCTCGATGGCGAATGACCTCGAGCGCAACAGGGCTCTATTCAATCTCGATCGCACCGGCTTTTCCGATTTGATGACGCGGCAGGCGCGGGGCCGCGGGCTGCTCGGTGCTTTCCTTGTCCAGTCTGACGGCTCGGTGATCACCCAGGCTGATATCAAGACCGAGAAGCCGTTGCCGGCAATTCCCCAGGATGCGTTGAACAAGGCCGCGGCCGGCCAGCCGACCTTGATTCCGCCGGGCATAACCAACCTGGTGGGCGCCATCATCAAGCTCGATGCGATTGACGGCGCGTTCCTCTACACGGTCCGCGCGGTCGATCCCAAGGTCATGGGCGCAATGCGTCTCATGGAGGAGAACGCCACAGAATACAAATCCATGGAGGCAGGGCGTTTCTCGCTGCAGATCGCCTTCGCGGTTCTCTACATCGGCTTTGCCCTTATCGTTTTGCTGGCCGCCATCTGGACGGCAATTGCCGTGGCTGACCGTATCGTGCGTCCGATCCGTCTGCTGATTACGGCGGCGGACAGCGTGGCCTCCGGCAACATGGATATTGTCGTGCCTGTCCATTCCGTGGACGGCGATGTTGCCAACCTCTCGCGGACCTTCAACAAGATGATCTCGGAAATTCGCACGCAGCGCGACGAGATCCTGGAGGCCAAGGATGAGGTGGACGACCGCCGTCGTTTCATTGAAGCGGTTCTATCCGGTGTGACCGCCGCGGTCATCGGTGTCGAGCACGATCGCAGGGTCACCATCGTCAACAGTTCCGCAGAAGCGCTTATGGCATTGCCTGCGTCGGACATGCTCGGCAAGCAACTCTCCGAGATCGCGCCCGAAGTCGACCAGGTCCTGACGGAAGCCGCCTCCCGCTATCGCGGCGATTTCCGCAAGCAGATTGCCCTCGTGCGAGCTGGCACCGTGCGGACGCTGAGCGTCCAGGTGACGCGCGAGGAAGTACGCGACATGAGCGAATCCTATGTCATCACGCTCGACGACATCACCGACCTCGTTATCGCACAGCGCTCGACGGCATGGGGCGACGTCGCCCGCCGCATCGCTCATGAAATCAAGAATCCGTTGACGCCGATTCAGTTGTCGGCAGAACGCATTCAGCGCCGCTACGGCAAACAGATCAACCAGGATGACCGCAGCGTCTTCGACCAGTGCACCGAGACCATCATCCGGCAAGTGGGTGACATTGGCCGCATGGTGGATGAGTTCTCGTCGTTTGCCCGGATGCCGAAGCCGATCAAGGAGCCGAGCGATCTCCGCAAGATCCTGCATGATGCGGTGTTCCTGCGCGAGATGGGCAACAGCCACGTGAGCTTCCAGCAGGAACTGGGCGACCAGCCGCTGGAAGGGCTGTTCGACAGCCGCATGCTCGGTCAGGCATTCGGCAATCTGATCAAGAATTCCGTGGAGGCGATTGAAGCCGTGCCGAGCGGAGAGCGCGACGAGCGCAAGATCCTCGTTCGTGCCTCGCTCGATCCGGCGCGGGATCGCTTCACCGTCGATGTGATCGACAACGGTCGCGGCCTGCCGGTCGAAAACCGCCACAGCATTCTGGAACCCTATACGACGATGCGCGAGAAGGGCACCGGACTTGGCCTGGCGATCGTAAAGAAGATTATTGAGGAACATGGTGGGCAGCTCGAATTGCATGATGCGCCCGCTGATTTCGACCAGGGAAGAGGGGCCATGATCCGCGTGCATCTGCCACGTCTGGAAACTGCGCCTTCTGCTCCGGCCGCAAGTGACAAGGAAAGTGTTTATGGCCTCTGATATTCTGGTCGTCGACGACGAGCACGACATCCGCGAGATCGTCTCCGGTATCCTGTCTGACGAAGGACATGAGACCCGTACGGCACATGACAGCGACAGTGCGCTGGCTGCGATCTCCGATCGTGCGCCGCGGCTGATCTTCCTCGACATCTGGATGCAGGGCAGCAAGCTCGACGGTCTGTCGCTTCTGGACGAGATCAAGACGCGCCACCCGGACATCCCTGTCGTCATGATCTCGGGTCACGGCAACATCGAGACGGCTGTTTCCGCCATCAAGCGGGGCGCGTTCGACTTCATCGAAAAGCCATTTAAGGCCGATCGACTGATCCTGATCGCGGAGCGCGCGCTAGAGAATTCGAAGCTGAAGCGCGAAGTATCCGAACTCAAGCGCAAGGCTGGCGATCCGGTCGAACTTATCGGTACCTCCGTTGCCGTCTCGCAGCTCCGCCAGACGATCGAGAAGGTATCGCCGACCAACAGCCGCATCATGATCTTTGGTTCGTCAGGTTCCGGCAAGGAGCTTGTGGCCCGTATGATCCACAAGAAGTCGACGCGCGCGAATGGTCCCTTCGTGGCACTGAATGCCGCCAATATCACGCCTGATCGCATGGAGATTGCGCTGTTCGGTACGGAAGGGTCGCCTGGCCAGGCGCGCAAGATCGGCGCACTGGAAGAGGCACACCGTGGCATTCTCTACCTCGACGAAGTCGGCGAAATGCCGCGCGAGACGCAGAACAAGATCCTCCGCGTTCTTGTCGATCAGCAGTTCGAGCGCGTGGGGGGCTCCAAGCGGGTGAAGGTCGATGTGCGCATCATCTCGTCGACGGCCTACAATCTCGAGACCCGCATCGCCGAGGGTTGGTTCCGCGAAGATCTCTATCATCGCCTTGCCGTGGTGCCCGTGCGCGTACCGGCACTCGCCGAACGGCGCGAAGACATTCCGTTCCTGGTCGATCAGCTGATGCGGCAGATTTCCGAACAGGCCGGCATCCGTCCCCGCCGCATTGGCGACGACGCGATGGCCGTGCTACAGGCCCATGATTGGCCGGGCAATATCCGCCAACTGCGCAACAACATCGAGCGGCTGATGATCCTTGCCCGTTCCGACGGTCCGGATGCGCCGATCACTGCCGAGATGCTGCCGACTGACCTTGGCGACATGTTGCCAAAGGTTTCGGCCAAGAACGACTATCACATCATGACGCTGCCGCTTCGCGAGGCACGAGAGATGTTCGAGAAGGACTACCTGATCGCGCAGATCAATCGCTTTGGCGGCAATATCTCGCGCACCGCGGAGTTTGTCGGCATGGAGCGCTCGGCGCTTCACCGCAAGTTGAAGTCGCTCGGCGTCTGAGACACGGGCGGCGCTGCGGCGCCGTCCTAATTCTCTCTGCTATAACTCCCGCACAGGTTCACCATGCCCAGAATAGCCTATGTGAACGGCCGCTATGTCACGCACTCGAATGCAATGGTCCATATCGAGGATAGAGGCTATCAGTTCGCGGATGGCGTCTATGAAGTCTGTGAAATCAGGCATGGCTATATCGTTGATCTTACACGCCATCTGAACAGGCTGGACCGATCGCTTGGTGAGTTGCGTATTGCCTGGCCAATGAGCCGCAACGCGCTGACCCGTGTCATTCGCGAAACGCTGCGGCGCAATCGCGTCCGCAACGGTCTCTTTTACCTGCAAATCACCCGTGGGGTTGCACGGCGCGATCATGTGTTTCCCGCAGAAGGAACGCTGCCCTCGCTGGTCATCACCGCCAAGAGCACCGATCCTTCGATCATCGCGAGGAAGAACGCGACAGGCATCAAGGCGATCACCGTGCCCGACAATCGCTGGGACCGTGTCGATATCAAGTCCGTCGGTCTCTTGCCGAACGCCATGGCGCGCCAGCACGCGAAGGAAGCCGGTGCGCAGGAGGCGATCTTTGTGGACGCCGATGGCATGGTGAAAGAGGGAGCTGCGACCAATGTCTGGATCGTCGATCGCGACGGCACTCTCATTACGCGTCCGGCTGAACACGGCATTCTGCGCGGCATTACCCGCACGACGCTGATCGATGTCGGCGCCAAGCTGGGCCTGAAGATCGAGGAGCGGAAATTCTCGGTCGCGGAGATGCTTGCGGCGCGTGAGGTGTTCATCACGGCGGCCACGAGCATCTGCTTTCCGGTTGTGTCGATCGATGGCCAGCCGATCGCAAATGGCCATCCAGGCAGCGTCTCCCAGAAAATTAGGGAGGCCTTTTTCGACGTTGCGGAAAAGATTGCGATTTGATACCAAGACTTTCTGGGCAGATGGGATGAGGGTTGTCGGCTGCCTGCAGGCGAGGTTGATTAGTATTTCACCGGCGGAATGAAGCCGGCAATAAAGAAAGAAGCGGCGCGATGGCGGAACGTTCTCAGAATCTGCAGGACTTATTTCTCAATACTGTACGCAAACAAAAGATTTCACTGACAATCTTCTTGATCAATGGCGTGAAGCTGACCGGAGTTGTCACCTCGTTCGACAATTTTTGCGTTCTGCTTCGCCGTGACGGCCATTCGCAACTCGTGTATAAACACGCAATCTCGACCATCATGCCCGGCCAGCCGATGCAGATGTTCGAAAGCGAAGAAGCTGCTTCCTAACGGGACCTGCAATTATCTCGACACGCGATACCAAAAACGATTCGATCATCCCGGAAGCAGCCAAGCACCGGGATGATATGCGCGCGACCGTCGTCGTGCCCGTGCTCAAGCAGGGGCGCGCCGGACGCAGTGCGGGCGATGCTGCGCCTGTGGTCACCCGCACGCCCGAGAGCCGCCTGGAAGAGGCGACCGGTCTTGCGCAGGCGATCGACCTCGATGTGGTGAATGGCACGATCGTCACCGTCAGCGATCCGCGACCCGCAACATTGATGGGCACGGGCAAGATCGAAGAGATCAAGGCGACGTTGGATGCGAATGATTCCGGTCTCGTGATCGTCGACCATCCGCTGACACCGGTACAGCAGCGCAATCTCGAGAAGGAATGGAACGCCAAGGTCATCGACCGCACCGGCCTCATCCTCGAGATCTTCGGCCGTCGTGCTTCCACCAAGGAAGGCACGCTGCAGGTCGATCTAGCTCATCTGAACTATCAGAAGGGCCGTCTGGTTCGCAGCTGGACCCACCTTGAGCGTCAGCGCGGCGGTGGCGGCTTCATGGGTGGTCCTGGTGAAACCCAGATCGAAGCCGACCGTCGCTTGCTGCAGGACCGCATCGTCAAGCTCGAGCGTGAGCTGGAACAGGTGGTCCGCACCCGCCAGCTGCATCGCGCCAAGCGCAAGAAGGTGCCGCATCCGATCGTGGCGCTCGTCGGCTATACCAACGCCGGCAAGTCGACACTGTTCAACCGGATCACCGGGGCAGGCGTGCTGGCCGAAGATATGCTGTTCGCAACGCTCGATCCGACGCTGCGCCGAATGAAGTTGCCACATGGCCGCACGGTGATCCTCTCCGACACCGTCGGTTTCATCTCGGACCTTCCGACCCACCTCGTCGCCGCTTTCCGCGCTACGCTGGAAGAAGTGCTGGAAGCCGACTTGATCCTTCATGTCCGCGATATGTCCGACGTCGACAATCAGGCGCAGAGTGCCGACGTGCTCCGCATCCTGAAGGACCTCGGCATCGACGAGGAAGAGGGCGACAAGCGCATCATCGAAGTCTGGAACAAGATCGATCGCCTTGAGCCGGAAGCACACGATGCCATTGTCCAGAAGGCGAGTGGTGCCGAGAACGTCGTCGCCCTATCCGCAATCAGCGGCGAGGGTATCGATACGCTGATGGGAGAGATCAGCCGCAGACTGTCAGGCGTGCTGACCGAAGCGACTGTGCGCTTGCCTGTCGACAAGTTGGCGCTGCTGCCTTGGCTCTACGATCATGCGATCGTCGATAACCGCGAGGACAACGAGGATGGGTCGATCACGCTCGATGTACGTCTCTCGGAAACCGAAGCGGTCGAACTGGAGCGCCGCCTGGGCAACGGGCCGAAAGTCGCGAAAGAGGATTGGGAACGCTAGAGCTCCCTGCAGCGGGCTTTGCATTATGCCCGGACTGGGCCTCACGCAAGGTAAGGATGTCGGCTCAGCCCAGTTGCCGCTCGATAGCCTTCGCCGCCTGCCAGATTTCTTCCATCCGCTCCAGACTCGCCGCGTCCAAAGTTTCGCCTTCCGCGTCAAGAACGGCTTCGATATGACTGAAACGTCTACGAAATTTTGTATTCGTTCCGCGCAAGGAATCTTCCGGGTCAGCCTTTACATGCCTGCCGATATTGACCACGGCGAAGATGAGGTCGCCGAGCTCATCACTGACCCTTGCTTGATCGCCTTCCGCTAAGGCGACACGCAACTCGCCGATTTCCTCCTCGATTTTGTCGAGGATCGGTTCGGGCGCTGACCAATCGAAGCCCACCTTTGCAGCGCGTTCCTGCAGCTTCAGCGCCTCTGTCAGGGCAGGGAAGCTCCGCTGGACCGATCCGAGGAACCCCGCCTTGAAATCCTCGCTGACGCCGCGCTTGGCTCGCCGTTCGGCGCGCTCGCGCTTTTCTGCCTGCTTGATGTCGTCCCACTGCTTCTTCACCGCATCGGGCGTGTCGGCATCAGAATGGGCGAAGACATGCGGATGGCGGCGGATCATCTTGCGGGTGATTGCCTCAACGACGTCGCCAAAGGAAAATTCTCCCGCTTCCTCGGCCATGCGCGCATGAAACACGACCTGCAGCAGCAGGTCGCCCAACTCCTCGCAGAGGTCGTCCATGTCATTGCGCTCGATTGCGTCGGAGACTTCATAGGCCTCCTCGATCGTGTAGGGCTTTATCGTCTCGAACGTTTGGACGATGTCCCAGGGGCAGCCGGTTGCCGGATTGCGCAGCGCGGCCATGATCTCGATCAGGCGCGAAATGTCTTTTGAGGCTTCCATGGTCACTCAGTTCAGTGGAATATCGTTGTCGCTCTTCGACGCTTGGTAGCTTTCCGAGAGCGCATCGTACCGCGCCTTGATGCGCGCAGTCTGTGTTTTCAGTTCGGCCTTCAAATGCTCTTCTTCGGTCTCGACGAGATCGGCAATGGCAAAGCTGTTCCAGAATGCATTGCTGCGCCTGTAGCCACCCGGTTCCAGACCGAAAACCTCCTTCAGGATCTTCAGGTCGTGAGGAATGGCGAAGGCGTCGCGCGAATCCTCGTGGCTGAAGAAATAGTAGAAATTGTCGAACCCGGCCCAGGTGATCGCCGACATGCACATGGTGCAGGGTTCGTGCGTCGACAGAAAGATGAGATCCTTGGTGGCTGGCTTCTCGCCCAGTTCGTACAAGCGCTTCAGCGTGTGCACCTCGCCATGCCACAGCGGATTTTCAAGCTCGTTATTGGTCTCGGCGATGACGAGCGAGAGGTCGGACTTGCGCAGGATCGCAGCGCCGAACACCTTGTTGCCGGCAGCGACGCCGCGTTCGGTCATCGGCAGGATGTCCTGTTCCATGACGTTGAGCAGGCGGGCGGCGATGGTCTGGTCGGACATGGCTTTCTCCTTGGTGGCCGCACTCTACCGGTAGCGGCAGGCGAGGCAAATGCCGATTTCGACGGGGAGCGGGATTTGTCACAGCCTTTCTGCTGCGCTGCGGCAGACGCAGGTGTGTCCGCTGCGCCGCACCGGTGACTTTTACTCAAATCATTGAGAGAGCGAGTAAAAGAATACGTGCGCGCGCGGGCATTGGAATTTCTGTTTCTTCATTTGCCTGGGCAGAGAGTGCATATTCCGGCAACTTCGAAATGGATTGATGATGTCTCCCAAGACTGAACAACTGTCGGTATTCCCTGCCTTCTTTCGCGTCGAGGGCAGGATCGCGGCCGTCTTCGGCAATGGCGACGAGGCTTTCGCCAAGGTTCGCTTGCTGCTGAACACGCAGGCACGGGTTGTTGCCTATACCGATCATCCTGAGGCCGATTACCACGCCTATCTGATCGCCAATCGGATTGAGACGGTGCGCGCAGTTTTTGTGGACGAGCAAGTCCGTGGGGCAACACTCGTCTTTGCTGCGACCGGAGACGCGGCGCAGGATCGCGCCATCGTTGAGGCCGCGCGCGCCGAAAAGGTGCCCGCCAACGCCGTCGATCAGTCTGACTACTGCGATTTCTTCACGCCTGCTCTTGTCAATCGCGCGCCGGTCGCTGTCGCTATCGGCACCGAAGGCGCGGGACCGGTGCTCGCACAGATGATCCGTGCACAGGTCGATCAACTTCTTGCACCATCACTTGGGCGGCTGGCCGATCTTGCCATCGGCTATCGAAAGACCGTCGAGCATCTCGTCCCGAAGGGCGCTGCGCGCCGCCTGTTCTGGCGCCGCTTCTTCTCCGGCGCGGTCGCCGATGCTGTCGCCAGCGAGAACCTGCCGCAGGCTCGCCGTGCAGCCAACGGCCTGTTTCGGTCCGCTGAGAAGGTCGAGGGGCACATCTGGCTCGTCGGCGCCGGGCCGGGTGCTGCGGACCTGCTGACGCTGCGCGCCCAGCGCGTGATGATGGAGGCCGATGTCATCGTCTATGATGCCCTCGTGCCGCAGGAAATCGTCGACATGGGCCGCCGCGACGCCGAGCGCCTGTCGGTCGGCAAGCGCAAGGGATGCCATTCGAAGTCGCAGGAAGAGATCAACGATCTGCTCGTATATCTCGGTCGCGAAGGCAAGCGCGTGGTTCGCCTGAAGTCCGGCGATCCGCTGGTCTACGGCCGGGCAGGTGAGGAAATGGCGGCGCTGCGGGCTACGGGCATTTCCTATGAAGTGGTCCCCGGCATCACCTCGGCCTTCGCCGCCGCCGCCGATTTCGAGTTGCCGCTGACGTTGCGTGGCGTGGCATCCTCGCTGGTCTTCACGACCGGCCACGATCTGACGGGTGATGTCCTGCCGGATTGGGCAAGCCTCGCCGTCTCAGGCGCAACGATCGCCGTCTATATGGGGCGCACCGTCGCCGCTTCCGTCGCCGAGCGCCTGATGCAGGCTGGCCTTCCGGCAGAAACCACTGTCGCCGTCATCGAGAATGCCAGCCGTCCCAATCGCCGGCTGCTGCATGGGATTCTGCGGGATCTTCCTGATCTGCAGCACCGTGACGAGTTGACCGGCCCGGTTATGGTCATTATCGGCGATGCTGTAGCAGGCGCCAATTTGGAACTGTCGGAACCGCTCGTGCGCGAACTCGCCCGGTCCGAGGAATTTGCAAGGAGCTGAACATGGTGGACAAGGTCCTGACTGCCAACCGACTGACGGATGGCATCGCCGTCTGGCTGAACGCCAACGGCCAATGGGTGACCTCGCTGCAGGAAGCCCTTGTTGCTCGCCATACAGAAGCCGTCGATGCGCTGGAAGCAATTGGCAAGAAGTCCTATGCCGACAATCAGGTCGTGGACGTAGCCGTCGTCGAGGTTCAGGAGAGCAACGGCGTGCTGTGGCCGCTGCGCTTGCGCGAACGCATTCGTGCCCAGGGCCCAACCATGGAATACGCGCCGGGCTACAAGCCCGCCGACCCCGCATTCATCGCAGTCTGAGGAAGCAGATGTATCGTTACGACGAATTTGACCACGCTTTTGTCGCCGAGCGCGTCGAGCAGTTCCGCGACCAGGTGCAGCGCCGCCTTTCCGGTGAGCTTGCCGAAGACGCGTTCAAGCCGCTGCGCCTGATGAACGGCGTCTATCTGCAGCTTCACGCCTACATGCTGCGTATCGCGATTCCTTACGGGACGCTGAGCTCGCGCCAGGTGCGGATGCTCGCTCATATCGCGCGCAAGTACGACCGCGGCTACGGCCACTTCACGACCCGCCAGAACCTGCAGTTCAACTGGCCGAAGCTCTCCGAAATCCCGGATGCGCTGTCCGAGCTGGCATCCGTTGAGATGCACGCTCTGCAGACGTCGGGAAATTGCATTCGCAATGTTACTGCCGACCATTTTGCAGGTGCAGCCGCCGACGAAATCGCGGATCCGCGCCCCTACGCCGAGATCCTGCGCCAGTGGTCCTCGGTGCATCCGGAATTCTCGTTCCTGCCGCGCAAGTTCAAGATTGCCGTCACCGGTGCAGAACGTGACCGCGCCGCGATCCAGGTCCACGACATCGGCCTGCATCTGAAGAAGAACGAGAAGGGTGAAATCGGCTTTGCCGTATATGTCGGTGGGGGCCAGGGCCGCACGCCGATGATCGCCAAGCTGATCCGCGACTTCCTTCCGGAAGAGGACCTGCTGTCCTATACGACAGCCATCGTGCGCGTTTACAACCTGCATGGCCGTCGCGACAACAAATACAAGGCTCGCATCAAGATCCTCGTGCACGAAACAGGCGCGGAAGAGTTGGCGCGTCAGGTCGAGGGAGAGTTCGCGGAACTCAAGGAATCCGAGCTGAAGTTGCCGGAAGCTGATGTCGAAGCCATCGCCGCCTATTTTGCGCCGCCGGCCCTGCCGGATCGCGCCGAAGGCTGGGAAAATCTCGCTCGCTGGAAGAAGGCCGATCCGGCTTTCTCTCGCTGGGTGCAGCAGAACGTGCAGCCGCACAAGCATCCCGACTACGGCATGGTGACGATCTCCCTGAAGCCGATCGGCGGCATTCCGGGCGATGCTTCGGATAGCCAGATGGATGCCATTGCCGATATCGCTGAGGAATATGCCTTCGACGAAATCCGCGTCAGCCACGAGCAGAACCTGATCCTGCCGCATGTGGCGCTCGCCGATCTCGAAGCGGTCTATCGCGGTCTCGTCGCCATCGGCCTCGCCGAGGCCAATGCCGGTCTGATCACCGATATCATTGCCTGTCCGGGGCTGGACTACTGCGCGCTCGCCAATGCGCGCTCCATTCCTGTTGCGCAGGAAATCTCCCGGCGCTTTGGCGATCCGGATCGGCAGGCTGAGATCGGCGAGCTGAAGATCAAGATCTCCGGCTGCATCAATGCCTGCGGCCATCACCATGTCGGCCATATCGGCCTGCTGGGCGTGGAGAAGAAGGGCGCTGAGCTCTACCAGATCACGCTTGGCGGTTCGGGCGACGAGCATACGTCGATCGGCGAGATCATCGGCCGCGGCTTCGAGCCCGACAAGGTGACCGACGCGATCGAAACGATCGTCAACACCTATCTGACAATCCGCAAGGAGCCGTCTGAGATCTTCCTCGAAACCTATCGCCGCGTTGGTCCTCAGCCGTTCAAGGACGCGCTGTATGGTTCGGCGGCAGAAGCGGCGTAAGGAGGGGACGATGACCAAGATCTGGAGAGAAACCGGCTTCGTAGAGAACGATCCCTGGGTGATCGAGACTGAAGAGGTGAAGGCAGGCGAGGGGCAGAAGCCCCTTCTCGGCCTGGACGAGCTGATCGCCAGGGCCGACGAGAGCAACGAGGTCGGCTTCGGCGTGCTGATCAAGCCGGCGGACGATATTCGCAAGCTCGAGCCCTACCTCTATCGGCTTGAGATCGTCGCTGTCGCCTTCCCGGCGTTCAACGATGGCCGGGCCTTCAGCCATGCATCCCTCCTGCGCGACCGCCTTGGATACACCAACGAACTGCGCGCCGTCGGCGACGTGCTGATCGACCAGATTCCGCTGATGCAGCGGGTCGGCATCGACAGCTTCGCTGTCACCAACGAGACTGCGATAAAGCGCCTCACGGAACATCGCCTGCCGGGAATTCCGCATCATTATCAACCGGCTGTGCGTGACGCGGACGCTGGCAAGGGCTATAGTTGGCGCCGTCAGGCGAAGCCGGCTGCATAAGCACCGGATCGCCGTCAAAGAATTGACGGAACGGTGCAATGAAGACTTTTGAAATCGCGGTGATCGGTGGCGGGCTTGCTGGCATGATCGCCGCCATCGCCTTGGCTCGCGGCGGACGCAACGTGGCTCTCGTTGCCCCGCCATCGCCGAGCCAGGACCGGCGCACGACCGCGCTCATGGATCAATCGATCCGTTTCCTCGACAGGTTGACGTTGTGGGAAAAGTTGCGGCCAGCGGCCGCGCCGCTTTCCACCATGCGCATCATCGACGGCACGAATCGCCTGCTGCGGGCGCCGATCACCACATTCCGTTCGGTCGAACTCGATCTTGAGGCCTTCGGCTACAATTTCCCGAACAAAGCCTTGATGGGGGTGCTGGAGGCCGCGATCGCCGGTGAGGGGAACATCACGCGCTTTACGTCGTTTGCCGACGTGATCGATATCGGCACCGAATCGGTGACGGTCACGCTTGCCGATGGCGAAATCCTGTCGGCGACGTTCGCGGTTGGCGCTGATGGGCGCAAGTCGAAGCTGCGCGAAACCGCCGGCATCGACGTTCGCACCTGGTCTTATCGGCAGTCGGCCATGGTGCTGAACTTCGAACACTCGCTGCCGCATGAGAATATCTCGACGGAGTTCCATACGGAAAGCGGACCCTTCACTCAGGTGCCGCTGCCCGCCAATCGCTCCAGCCTCGTTTGGGTCCAGAACCCATCGGATGCCGTCGCCCGCAATGAACTCTCGCTCGTTGAACTGAGCAATGTCGTCGAGGAGCGCATGCAGTCACTGCTCGGTAAGGTGACCGTCGAGGAAGGTGTGCAGCTCTGGCCTCTATCAGGCATGATGGCCCATCGCTCCGGCAAGGGGCGGATTGCCCTCATTGGCGAGGCATCGCATGTCTTCCCGCCGATCGGCGCGCAGGGGCTGAACCTCAGCCTGCGCGATGTCATGGCGCTTCAGGACATTCTTTGCACGCGACCCGAACTGCCGATCGCGGCTGATGCCGGCGACCGTTTCGATCGGAAGCGTCGCGCCGATATCATGAGCCGCACCGCGAGCGTCGATCTTCTTAATCGCTCGCTATTGTCCGATTTCCTGCCTGTTCAGATGATGCGCGCTGCCGGCCTGCACATTCTGTCGGCACTCCCCCCACTGCGCAGCATTGTCATGCGTGAGGGCATCGAGCCTGGTCGTTCGTTCCGCGATATTCCCGGCGCGATCAAGGAAAAGCTAAGCCGGAAGAAAGCCTGATTTGATCGCAATCAGGAAGAGCGAGACGGTCACGACGGAAAGCGCCGTCGTGATCAGGATCGTTGCCGAAGCGCGTTCCTTCCAGACGCCATATTGCTGCCCGATGACGAAGACGTTGGTTGCCGTCGGCAGGGCGGCAAGCAGTACCGCGGCATATATCCAGACCGGCTCGAAGCCACCGATGGCGGTCAGCGCGAGATAGACGACAATCGGGTGCACGATGAGCTTCGCCAGAACGATATAGCCGATTTCGGCCGGTATGCGCCTCACCGGCCGAAGCGCCAGCGTGACGCCCATGGCAAACAAAGCGCAGGGGGCGGCAGCCTGCGCGAGATAGTCGACGAAATGCTGGAATGCGGCCGGCTGATCGATGTGAAAGCCGGCAGCAACGAAGCCGAACGCCGTCGACAGGATAAAGGGGTGGAAGGCCACTTTCCGAGTAATGTCGATCGCCAGCCGTCCCGCGGAACGCCGGTCATCGCCTGCCGCTGCCATCAGCGCCGGCGCGACGATAAAGTGCAGCGCGTTCTCGAGGCAGACGATCAGCGCGACCGGTATGGCCGCTGCTTGGCCGAGCGCCAGCAGAGCGAGGCCAGGCCCCATATAGCCGATGTTGCCGTAGGCGCCGGCAAACGACTGGATCGTGCAGTCGGCGAGCGAATTACCCCGGATCCAGCGACCGATCGCGAACAGTGCAATGAAGATCGAATAGGTTGCCGCGAGATCGGTGGCGATGAAGTCGATCCTTGTCAGATCTTCGAAGGGCGTGCGTGAGACGAGCTTGAAGAACAACGCCGGCAGCGCTGCATAGATGATGAAGGTGTTCATCCAGCCGAGCGCGTCGGCCGGCTGCTTCGTCACCTTGCCTGCGATATAGCCAATGAGGATCAGGCCGAAGAACGGCAGGAGCAGACTGACAATATCGAACAACGGCTATTCCAAATGCAACTTTCTTCGGGGTGATTTCGGCTTAGCCGATTTTCATCAGGATTGGAAAGGTCTGCTGGAACCAGATTGCGACGTCACTGACGAAACCGAACATGAAGGCGAGGCCGGTCAGGACGAGGAATACGCCCATGACTTTCTCGACCGTTCCGAGATGCCGGCGAAAGCGCGTCAGGAAGTTCATGAAGGCGCCGGAAAAGCCAGCGGCGATCCAGAACGGGATGGCAAGGCCGAGGGAATAGACGGCCAGCAGCCCAGCACCTGAGCCAACCGTCTCCCGCGAGGCCGCAACGCCAAGGATCGCACCGAGTACCGGACCGATGCAGGGTGTCCAGCCAAAAGCGAAAGCCAGGCCCATGATATAGGCACCGGTCAGCGTCGCGGGCTTGCCGCTGCCCTGGAAGCGCGCCTCGCGGGCCAGAATTCCAATCCGGAAGACTCCGAGGAAATTCAAACCCATGACGATGATGATCAGGCCGCCGATCTTTGCCAGGAGATCGAGATGCTGGCGAAGCGCCATGCCGATGCTGGATGCACCAGCGCCGAGCGCCACAAAAACGGTCGCGAAGCCGAGTGTGAAGAAAAGCGCCGAAAACAGCACGCCCCGCCGCGCGTCCGGCGCAACGGCAACGGCGCTGCCACCGCGAAACTGCTCGACGGAAATGCCGGCCATATAGCAGAGATAGGGGGGAACGAGAGGCAGGACGCAGGGCGACAGGAACGACAGCGCGCCGGCAAAAAGGGCGCTCAACAAGGAAATATCGGCAATCGACACTTAGGCACTCCGGCGGCAGGCAATGATGCGCGAAGTCCTATCGCAACCTAACCATCCGGGCCAATCACCTTTTTGCGCTTTCGTTGAAAAAGGAAGGCAGGACGCAGGATGCGGAACCGGTGATCGTGCGCCGCCGGGCGCACCATCATTGCCTTCCGCACTGCATGTTAGCGATCGCGGCAGACCGTCCTGTATTTGGTGATGTAGTGGTGATGGCTCTTTTTCTGGTAGGGCTGGTCCCAGCACACCTGTCGCGCATAACGCGGGCGATAATAATCATCGCCATCATCGTCGTACGCATAGCGCGGGCCGTGCCTATAGTAGCGCGGCGGAGGCGGATCGTCATAATGGCGTGGGCCGGAGCCGAACTCGAAGTATACGCCGTCCGCGAAAGCCGGTGAGGCTACGAGCAGCGTCGCTAGTCCGGCGGCTGCAACAACTAGCTTTCTCATGATCGGTCTCCATCTGTATCTGTCAACGCAACGCCTTCGGAGCGCTGATGGTTGGGCAGATTAGATGTGGCGAATGAATGCGCACTGAAACCGGCGTTCATGTCCCAGTCATGCGGATGATCGCGCCGAATCATGATTCGGTTGAGTTTGGTCGGCGGCAGACGCAGCGAAAGCACCTGGAGTCAGCGGCGCGCCATTTCTGTCGTTGCCGTCACCGCTCAGTGATCCGTATCCGAGATATGGGGAATGTGCAGTACCTGCCCATCGAGCAGGAGCAGAAAATGATCTTCATCGAGTCGATTCACGATCTCGCCTTCCTCGGTCATATAGTCGGTCTTGGGCGAAGGCGCGTTTTGGCCAGAAATCCTGATCTGCTGAATGACGACATAGGTTTTTCCTCTGTCGTCCTGACACCGAAACCGCCTTTCCTCTTTATAGTTCGACATGGCTAGGCCTCCATCGCATCCAGACGAATCTTTGCTTCGATCGATGCGATTTCAAGGCCCGCCGGCTATTTCCGTCGATTAACGCGAAGAGATTGAAACGCTCCTTTCGAACGCGCTCAGGCTGTCCACCAAAAAACGCGTCTCGGCGGGTTTCAGACCGGAAGCATGCAGGGCCCGGTTGTTGGCGGCGAAGCCATCAACGAGATTAGCGGGACGCAGCATTCGCTACACGATTGCCGGCGTTCTGGGTCGCATTGACGGTATTGGCCGTATCGCGCCCAATGCCCTTGATCGTGTTTGCGCAAGAACTCAGTGCCATGAGCATGCATAGGGCGGCGGCAACTTTGGCGGTGATCGTCATTGGGTTGTTTCCTGGTTGCTGACGATAGTTAATGCTCGAGACCGCAAGTTGTTCAAAACGAACGACAATCGAAGGAGAAAAAGCGGGGGAAGGGACCAAGAAAAGCCCGGCGGGATAGAAACCACCGGGCCTTTTTGACGAACCTACATAGGCGATGCTGGTCCGGCAGCGCGGATTTCAAACGCTGCAATCACACAACGAGCGGCGCGGCCAAAGGTTCCAAGAAAAACGCGTATGCCGAGACAGAAAGCTTGCGGCACGCCTTGGAACTTTTGAACGGCCGGGCCGTAGCAGGCGCACGCGATTACACGGTCTGGCCGCGCTCTCTGCCGCCTCGTAGGTTTGCTGTTCAACAGCTTAGGAGAGTTGCAGAAGCCGCTGCGTGACGGCGCGCCCGAGGGCATCGAATTTCACGGTTCTCCTAGATAACGGAACGTCATTTCTTTTGTTCATAAAATTTATAGACAATATTCGGTCTAACAACAAAGGAGAGAGATCTATGTCGCTGCGATTGGTGGGTATTGCCGGTAGCTTTAACCGTCCGTCCAAGACCTATGCCCTGGTCGAGCATATTGCGGGGCTTGCTGCTGAAAACTACGGCTTTTCAAGCAAGATCTACGATCTGAAGGACGTCGGTCCGTCGCTGGGCACTGCGCTCTGGCGTCGCGACCTGGATGAACAGGCCAGCCAGGTTCTTGATGATATCGTCAAGGCGGATGTCCTGGTCATCGGCTCGCCGACCTACAAGGGCTCGTATCCCGGCCTGTTCAAGCACTTGATCGATCTAATCGAGCCGAGCGAACTGCGCTCGAAGCCCATCATCATTTCTGCCACCGGAGGCGGAGACCGCCATGCCCTGATTGTCGAGCATCAGCTGCGGCCGCTGTTCGGATTCTTCATGGCCCACACGTTGCCGACGGCCGTCTATGCCGCTGACCGCGATTTCGTCGACTACAAAATCGCTTCGGAGGCGCTGTCTGGCCGTATCGGTTCTGTCGTCGACGAACTGGCAGCCTTCTCTTTCGTCCCGTCGGCAAGGGCCTCGCTTCAGGCGGCCGAATGAGATTTGGAGGAATGGTGGCATGGACAGTGCGGAGAAACGGGCGATGGGGAGCGAGCTTTGGAGCGTCTTCGACTTTGCGCGTCGCTATCGGCTGACGATGCGCGAGCAAAATCGACTGCTGATGCTGTTCGGCCCCGTCGCCAGCGCCGCGGACCTGCTTTCAAATGCGAGGCGCAACCAGCTGATCTGAGGTGCGGCAAGGAGAAAACGATGATGCAGTCTCTTCTTCTTTGGTTCCGGTCGATGGTCCTCATCGGTCCTTCCCAACCGGCAGCCGCGCCACGGTGCGAGCCGCATGGCGACGGCGAACTGACGGCACGCGACTATGAAATCTACTATTGGAGCTCGTCTCCGGCGCCTTGGTACTGAGGGATCGTCATGGCCGTTTTCGATGCTCGCCATATTGCTCCGCGTAGCCGGCGTGCCGATGCCGCGGCGGATGTGGCCGCTTCCGCGGCGACGGTGTTCGCCTTCGGGTTCCTCTTCGCAATCACCCTCGGCGTTCTCTAGGAACAGATACTCCTTCACACGATGCGGATAAGGATTGATGATGGCGCCAGTACTAATTCTTCCCGGGCTCTTCGGATCAGAAGATGCGCACTGGCAAACCGCATGGCTGCGGGATCATCCCGAAAGTCGCCTCGTCCAGCAGGACAATTGGGATCATCCGCACCTCAGCGTCTGGCGGGTGAGGCTCGAGGCCGTGCTCGAAGATGCCGGTGAAGCCTATATCGTTGCTCACAGTCTTGGATGTCTGCTTGCGGCAAGCCTTGCCGGGCGGCCTTCTGCGGCGCGGGTGAGGGGAGCGCTGCTGGTGGCGCCGTGCGACCTGCTGGTGACCGAGAAGCTGCATCCCGGGCAGATTGCGTTTGGTACGATGCCGACGGCCGAGCTGCCGTTTCCGAGTATCGTCGTCGGCAGTCTGAACGATCACTATATGTCGCTCGATCGCCTGACACTGTTTGCCCGTCTCTGGGGCAGCGAGCTTCGCAATGCCGGTCTGGCCGGGCACGTCAATGTCGCCAGCGGCTATGGCCGGTGGCCGGGGGGCTACCGTGCCTTTGAAACCCTGAAAGCCAGAACGCGGCATCTTGATAAGATACCGCCGAAAAAGCCGTCTCTTGGTAAAGAGGCCTCGTCCGCGTGGTAGTCGATGTCATCGACGATGCCAACTGGTCGGCACGCGATCTTTGCGGCCATTAATCACCGGCATCGTGGCACAAGTGCTTGAACAGCGCCAGAAAACGACTACAGAATCGCCGGTCATTGAACACCAGCGCCATTTCCAACAAGGTCACTACTCATGAGCCTCCGCATCAACGATATTGCCCCTGATTTCACCGCCGACACCACGCAGGGTCCCATTCAGTTCCACGACTGGATTGGTGACGGCTGGGCGGTGCTCTTCTCGCATCCGAAGAACTTCACGCCGGTTTGCACGACCGAGCTTGGGGCGATGGCAGGGCTGGAGCCCGAATTCCGCAGCCGCGGCGCCAAGATCATCGGCATCTCTGTCGATCCGGTGGAAAGCCACAGCAAGTGGAAGAGCGATATCAAGACGGCGACCGGCTTCGATGTCGACTATCCATTGATCGGCGACAAGGACCTGAAGGTTGCCAAGCTCTACGACATGCTGCCGGCTGGAGCCGGAGAAACGTCGGAAGGCCGCACGCCAGCTGACAACGCAACCGTTCGTTCCGTCTTCATCATCGGCCCGGACAAGAAAATCAAGCTGATCCTCACCTACCCGATGACGACGGGGAGAAACTTCAACGAGATCCTCCGCGCGATCGACTCCATTCAGTTGACGGCAAAGCATCAGGTCGCGACGCCGGCGAACTGGCAGCAGGGCGATGACGTCATCATCACGGCTGCCGTCTCCAACGAGGACGCGGTAACGCGCTTCGGATCGTTTGACACGGTGCTGCCGTACCTGCGCAAGACCAAGCAGCCGCAGGCGTAGTCGGCGGGCACGGGCAGGCATAAGGCGGGACGACTTGATGGCACACGAGCGACAATTGCATCTCGGCGCCTTCATGCGCCCCGTCAGTCTGCATACCGGAGCCTGGCGCTATCCCGGCGCCTACCCGGACGCGAACTTCAACTTCAAGCACTTAAAGGAGTTTGCGCAAAGGCTGGAGGCGGCGAAGTTCGATGCCTTCTTCATGGCTGATCATCTGGCCGTGCTCAACATGCCTGTGGAGGCACTGAAGAGGAGCCAGACGGTAACCTCCTTCGAGCCGTTCACACTGCTGTCGGCGCTTGCCGCCGTCACCGATCGGATCGGGCTCGTTGCGACAGCCTCGACGACCTTCGACGAGCCCTATCACGTTGCGCGCCGCTTCGCCTCGCTTGACCATATCAGCGCCGGGCGCGCGGGCTGGAACATTGTGACGACGGCTAATCCCGACGCCGCGCTGAATTTTGGCCTCGATGAACATGTCGAACACGGCGAACGGTATCGCCACGCCCGCGAGTTTTACGACGTCGTCACCGGCCTCTGGGACAGTTTCGCCGACGACGCATTTACGCGCGACGTGGAAAGTGGCCAGTTTTTCGACCCGACCAAAATGCATGTCCTCAATCACAAGGGCGAGGAGCTCAGCGTGCGCGGTCCGCTCAATATTGCCCGCCCGCCTCAGGGATGGCCGGTGATCGTGCAGGCGGGGCAGTCAGAGCCGGGCCGCCAGCTTGCCGCCGAGACAGCCGAAGTCGTCTTCTGCTCGCCTCGCGATCTCCCGGCGGCGCAATCACTCTATGCCGATATCAAGGGGCGGATGGCCGCCGTCGGCCGCGATCCTGATAGCCTCAAGATCCTGCCGGCCGCCTTCATCGTCATTGGCGACAGCATCGAGGAGGCGCGCGCGAAACGGGCGCTGCTCGACAGCCTCGTTCACTATGACAGCGCCGTCGCTTCGCTCTCGATCGCCCTTGGTCATGATGCTTCCGGCTTCGATCCGGACGGGCCGCTGCCTGAGATACCCGAGACGAACGCCAGCAAGACCGGCCGCGCGCAAGTGCTGAAGTTCACCCAGGAAGAGCAGTTGACCGTTCGGCAGCTCGCGCAGCGCTATGGGGGCTACGCGGGCCTTGCGTTCGTAGGAACGCCGGAAACGATCGCCGATGAGATGGCGCAATGGCTGACGGCACGCGGCAGCGACGGTTTCAACATCGTCTTCCCCTACCTTCCCCAAGGTCTCGACGATGTCGTTGATCGGCTTGTACCCGAGCTGCAGCGACGAGGCATTTTCAGGAGGGATTACGAGGGTGCGACGCTACGTGAACACCTTGGCCTATCTCGGCCCGCCAACAGGTTTTTTGCAAGCCGCTGAGTCGCAACAACTGGCGGAGAAGCATCCTCTTACGGCAAGGAGAGGCAAGGGGGGAGGCCGGCCGCCGCGGATCAGATCCGGAAAAGATAAGCACCGAATCGAAGGCCGCGCGTTGGCTTCCCGTGTGCTCACTCACCCAAAGGAAGGGCATTCCAAGCCCGCTTGCACGGCGAGGTTGGTCCTATTAGCTTGAAGAGATAAAGAGCGAAGCGAAGGGAGCCAAACGCCGATGTCGACAGCGGTTGCCATTCTCGGTGGAATTGGGCTCTTTCTCCTCGGCATGACCGTCATGACCGACGGCCTCAAGGCATTGGCGGGATCGGCGTTACGGACCGCCTTGGGCGCGGCAGTCGCCACGCCGCTCTCCGGCGCTTTCTGGGGCGCTGTCGTCACCTTGCTCGTCCAGTCGTCGAGCGCGGTGACGATGACGACGATCGGTCTCGTCAACGCCGGGCTCTTGACCTTCCCGCAGGGGCTTGGGCTCGTTTTCGGCGCCAATGTCGGCACAACGGGAACGGGATGGCTGGTTGCGCTGATCGGCGTGAGAGTCTCGCTCTCAGCCTACGCGCTGCCGATGATATTCATCGGAGCGCTGGCCAAGCTACTGAGCGGCGGGAGGATCGCGGCGGGGGGCAGTGCGCTTGCGGGTTTCGCGCTCATTCTTTACGGGCTGACGACGCTGCAGCAGGGCATGGGGGGGCTGGCGGAGACGTTGCATCCGTCCGATCTGCCCTCGGTGCTTGGTTCTCCGGGAGTTAGCTGGGGTGCGGGTTTGGCTGGCCTCATGATGCTGATCGGCGTTGGCTTGGCGATGACGGCGGTCATGCAGTCCTCGACGGCGGCGATCGCCGTGACCATTTCCGCCTTCTACGCCGGGGCAGTGAGCCTGGAGCAAGGCGCAGCACTGATCATCGGCCAGAATATCGGGACGGCGACGAGTTCCGCCTTAGCCGCGATCGGCGCCAGCACGACGGCCAAGCGCCTCGCCCTGGCCTATGTGCTGTTCAAGATGATCGCGGCGCTTATCGCGATCATCGCCTTTCCGTTCACGACTGTACTGATGAAACGCTTTTCCGCGTCGGTCGACGGGATGACGCAGCTTGCTGCCTATCACACGGCCTATAACGTCGTAGGGGTTGCGGTGCTGCTTCCGGCGACGCAATGGTTTACCCGCGTTGTCGAGCGTATGTTGCCGTCGAGGCAGACAGCCGTTCAGCGCGCGCTTGATCCAAGCGCCCTTGCCAGTCCGGTCATCGCGATCGAGACGGTCAGGCGCGTCCTGGCGGACGTCCTCGCGATGAACACTGCCTCGGTTTCTGCTGCGCTCTCAGGCCCGACGAGGCTTGCGACCGGAGGCGTTTCGACCGGCATTGTGCTGACGGAGATACGGGATTTTCTCTCCGAATTGAAGGAGCCGCCCGAGACTGAGGATGAGCGGTTGCGCATGACGAGCATGCTGCACGCGCTCGATCACGCTTCGCGCCTTGCGGACGTCCTGGAGGAGGGGGAGCTCCCCGGCCGGCCGGTCGAAGCCGTTCTCGAACGCCGCGCGACCGAGCTATGCGCACGTGTGATGATCGCGGCCGAAGCGATTGGTCGCTCGATCACTTCTGAAACCGCCCTCAGCGCGCAGGCCGCGGCTATCGGTTGGAGCGTGTCACCCGAGGTCGCCGCGACGCTTTCGGACGCCGAACGGGCGGCAAAAGAACTCAGCGCGCTGAAGCAGGACCATCGCGCGACAACTCTTGCCTCGGTTGCACTGGGAGAGCTGGTAGCTGCAAGTGCCTTCGCGCGGATCGACGCCGCTCGACGACTCGACCGAATCGCGCATCACACCTGGCGGTTGGCTGCCCATCTTCTCGGGCGCGGCGGGCATTAGCCATCAGGATACCCCTTTGTGGTCGGTCGTTCCGCAAGGCGGTGCAGCTGCTTGTGTAATCCCTTGATTGAGGTGATTAAAATCAATCGGGAACATGCTCCATGATGATTTGCGTGTGCAGCATCGGCGCCTCGGATCCGAAATAGCCTTCCAGCAGCGGCAGAAAATCGTCCGACAGATAGAATGCCGTCAACGCACGGTCGGCCAGCAGGCGGAAGTCGGCGTCGTCGCGACGCAGCGCTATTGCATAGGGTTCATGCGTAAAGAGCCGATCACCGATCTCGAGCGACGATGAATCGCGTGCCCTCTTGGCCAGGCTGATGAGTAGCACCTGATCGGCGATATAGGCGTCGATCTTGTGATCCTCCAGCGCCTTAAGCCCGTCCTCGTGCGTTTCGAAATCGGAAAGCTTCGTCTTCGAGGCTTGGATGGCCAACGCCTCGCGCAGGGTCGTTCCAGTTGTTGTGCTTGCCCGCACCCCGATTACGCGTGTGGAGGGGACACGCTGGCTGACCGGGCGAACAGCGGGCTTCTCGAGAAAAAGAGTCTGCAGATAGTTAGGCGAATCTTTGCGGAGCAGCGCGGTCGCCCCCGTCAGAAAGATTGGCTGTGAGAAGTCAACGATTTCTCGCCTCTTCAAATTGACTGTGATCGCGCCGCAAAGCAGGTCGATCTGTCCGTTTTTCACTGCATCGAAGCCGTTGGCGAGCGTCATTTCAACGTATTCGCGCTTCAGTTGCGGAACCCGATACTCTATTTCGTCGGCGATCTTGCCACACAGGTCGATGGCATATCCCGTCGGATCGGCGCCCGATTTGACGGAGGAAAAGGGCGCCTCGTCGGTAATGTAGCCGATACGCACACTGCCGCGCTGGGTGACCGTATCGAGCGTCGCAGCGCCGGCCGCGATCGCGGAAAGCCACAGGGCAACATTCGCCAGCAGAAATCGTCTCATGCACTTTGCCATGGGCATGAACCTCACCACGAAAAAAACGGCGATCTAAAAGGCGTACGCGCAGATTATGGGCAGTCAGCCATTTGTCAACTCAGGGCACCTCGCTGTCGCGGGACGGAAAAGCCCCATCTTGCACTGCAGGTCGGGCGCCTGGATCAACATGTGAAGCCGTTGACAGCCATTACAGCGGCGCGCGTGACGCCCACGTCGGCAGCCCACACGGTGCTGCTTTATGGATCAACTCCACGGCGCTATTTTGCGACAGGAGAGATCCGGGTTGGCATAGAGCCATTACGCGCGTTATGCCTTGTTGTGTTCCATCGCCAGTTCTGCCTCGAGGCTTTCCGCATCGCGGAAGATCGTGACAACCGCCAGAACGCGTCCGCCGTGCGTGAAGCGCAGGAGGCAGTCTTTCGCAGCAATGTCGCCCTCGATCTCGATCGCGTCCCATCTCTCGGCGTGTCCGACATAATTGATCGGGATGTCGTAATGCTGGCTCCAGAAAAACGGCACATCCGTGAACTCCTTCCGGCGTCCGAGCATGTTCAGCGCAGCGGTAGCACCCTGCCGCTCGGCCACGACCCAATGCTCAACTCTGATGTTCTCGCCGCTGTGGGGGTCGGGCCACCGCGCGATATCGCCGGCCGCATATATCCCCGGCGCGCTGGTCTCCAGATAGGCATCGACCAGGACACCCCGATCGATGGTAAGCCCCGCTCTTTCGGCGAGATCGACCCGCGGGCGCACGCCGATGCCGGCAACGACCAGGTCGGCAGTCAGCGTGCTGCCGCTCGTCAGCAAAACCTCGCTGGCGCCGATGCTCGCAGCGGTATCTTTCAAATGGAAGACAACACCATGTTCATCATGCAGGGCGCGGATGAAGTCGCCCATCTGGGGACCTAGCACCCGTTCCATCGGCCGTTCCTCAGGCGCCACGACATGCACTTCGACACCGCGGGTCCGAAGCGCGGCAGCGACCTCGAGGCCGATGAAGCTGGCGCCCAGCACGACAGCGCGCCGCGCCGCGCCGCTCTGCGCGATGATCGCGCGACTGTCGGCAAGCGAGCGCAGTGTGTGGACATGAGGCTGGTCGGCACCCGGTATGCTGAGGCGCACCGGTTCGGCGCCGGTCGCTAGCAGCAATTTGTCGAAGGCGACCCGGCCGCCATCGGCGAGCACGACCTCTCTGGCGCGGACATCAATGTCGGCAACCTTCGTTCCGAGGCGTACCTCGATGCCGTTCTTGGCATAAAAGCCTTCCGTGCGCAGTGGGATCCAGTCTTCGGGAGCCTTGCCCGCAAGATAGTCCTTCGAGAGGTTGGGGCGGTCGACCGGCAACGCCTCGTCGTCGCTGATCATGACGATGGCGCCCTGATATTGTTCGCGCCGCAGTCTTTCGGCTGCGGCAAAAGCCGCCGCGCCACCGCCGACGATGACGATTCTTTCCGGCAAGACCTCGGCATTGCTATCGCGCGAGGCTTGCGACGATTTCTTGCGTTTATCGCCAACGAAAATCCTATCGCCGCGCTGCTCGACTGACCAGCACGTGAGCGGCGACAGGGCCGGTGCGCGCAGGGCCTCTCCGGTTCGCAGGTCGAAGCAGGCATGATGCCAGGGGCAACGAACACTGTCGTCGACAACCAGGCCGTCGACCAGCGGTCCGCCATAGTGCGAACAGGTGGCGGCAACGGCAAATATCTCTGCTCCACGACGCACGAGAAGCACGGGCTCGCCGTCTTTGTGACCAACCAGCTTGCCTCCATCGGGAAGGTTGTCGAGTGCTATTCCGAGGGCGAGATCGGGTCCCTTCGGATCTGAGCGGCTATCGGTCATTTTCTCCTCCGTCAAAAGGCAGCTGCCGGTATCGCCTGCTGCGAGGAGGTTGCCCAGGCAGCTCCCTTAAATTCTCGGGCTATTCTGCCCTTTAGGTAAGTGAATATGGCTCGAAGTAAACGTCGCCAAATACATCTGGAGTCGCTTTCGCTGTTTCCAATGATGCCGCGTTCGGAACAGGTGGCCCGCTTGTTTCGCACCTTGACCCAGCGCAAGCTTGAGGACCCCAGGGAGGGCAGCGATTATCTACAAAGCTGTCCAGCGCGACATGGCGGTGGAGTTTTCGGACTCGCCATCAAATCGCTGCGCCTTGGGCGCCGCGCCAGTTCGTCGCGCGAGGGTGCAGCGAATTTCCTCGGATTGTGCTTGTCGAGCTTAAAATGAGGTTGTCTGGATAGAACGCAACCGCCTCGGGCAACGCTCTCCTTGTGACAGTCTAGGGGCGTCCAATACGATGCAAGTCACTGCGCTGCAGCGTTGTGCTGCAAAAGCGCGGAGCCTTCCATAATGAGATATCTACAGGAAAAACTGACATCCAAACGAAACGACGGCAATGGCCAATGGCATCGTTAGCATGGCGATGCTTTGCCAGTCGGTTTGATGTCCATAGTCTCGCGCTTCCGAGTTCATTCCAGCTACCCCCTCATGGAAGCAGCCTACCCGACTTAGTGGCCGTGTCGTCTCAAAATAAGTTTCTGGTTGTAATATTCGCGGCAGATCGAGACCGCGTTCGGCGCTCAGCCTAAACCTTTCTGACATCTTGCAATTTGAGGCTTTCAATGACGGGCTTCCGGTCCCTCAAAGGTATTGCCGCGTGCATCGCCGATGCAGATCGGCGTCGAGACACCATATGCGTCTCAGCTAGGGAGAGGCTAGTCATTGAGAGGCACCGTAGCGTTCTGCCTGGGATTGGAGCTCGACAGGGTTAACCCGTGTGCCCACTGCCGACACGTTTCTTGGTGTTATTCGCAGCGCGCGCAAGGCGTTCAGGATGACCGCAACATCGATTGCCTCCTGAAGGAGCGCGCCCTGGACTGGCGTGAGGTAGCCAAGGGCTGCGGCAACCATTCCGGCCATGGAAAGACCGATGCCCGCGAAGACGCTTTCGAGCGCGATCCCGCGTGATCGCTTAGCCACTTCTAGCCCCGAAACGAGCCGACCGAGGTCGTCAACCAGCAGAACAACGCTAGCAGCCTCGGCGGAGGCGGCCGCCCCCCGTGCTCCCATTGCTACGCCGATATCGGCGGCCGCCAATGCGGGAGCGTCGTTGACGCCGTCGCCCACCATCATCACCGGCCCGTTCTTGCGTTCGGTCAGCACCAGAAGAACTTTCTGGTCGGGCGTCAGGTCGGCGCGGACGGCATCAAGCCCGAGCCCTTCAGTAACGGCCTCGGCGACGGCGTGACGGTCGCCTGTGGCAAGCACAATCCGTCTAATGCCACTGCGGCGGATGCCGGAAAGGAAGCCTGCCGTTTCCCGGCGCAACGGGTCGGACAGGACCAGATTTCCCGCGAGCTGGCCGTCCACCGCGACCGCGACCAGCACAGAGCCCGCTTCGGATTCCTGATCCGGAGCCCGCGATCTGCCAATCTTGCTGATCACGAAATCTGTCCCGCCCACGACGACGGATCGGCCGTCCACCTGAGCCGCGACCCCGTCTCCTGGAACTTCCTCGATATGCGTCGGTATTGGCAGGGGCATGCCCTGCGCGCGTGCCGAGGCAACGATCGCCTGTGCCATGGGGTGCTTCGATGCCTGATCGGCTGCCGCAGCCAAGCGAAGCACTTCACCCGGCTGCAAGTCGGCATAAGTGTCGACCGACACAATCTGCGGACGGCCGTCCGTCAGTGTGCCGGTCTTGTCGAGGATCAATGTTTGGGCCTGCGTGAGTGCCTCGAGGGCCCTCGCGCCCTTGATCAGCACGCCAAAGTGCGTTGCCCTCGATAGGCCCGCGACCAGCGCGACCGGCACCGCAAGGATCAGAGGGCAGGGTGTGGCTACGACCAGCACGGCTACGGCCCGGATTGGGTCATCGGTCATCCACCACGCGGCAGCGGCAAGCGTGGCCGTAACGACGAGGAACAGGATCGAATAGCGATCTGCCAGTCGAGACATCGGCGCCTTCGACCGCTGCGCCTCCTCGACCAGACGGACGATTCCTGCATAGGTGCTCTCCGCAGCGCGGCGGCTTGCGCGCAGATCGAAGGCATCACCCACATTGGTCGAGCCGCTCATCGCCTCTTGCCCGTGCATCAGTCTCACAGGCATCGATTCACCTGTCATGGCTGACTGGTCGACGACCGCGCGCGCGCTCTCGACAGTTCCGTCGACAGGCGCGACGTCCCCTTGCCGAATGAGGAGAAGGTCGCCGGGTGCGATTTGGTTGAGCAACACCTCTTCCAACGCGCCGTCGCGGTATCGGGCGGCGGTGCGTGGAATACGTGAGAGGAGGTCTTGCATGTTACGGCGGGCACGGCCTTCGGCAAAGCTCTCGAGGAATGTGCCTCCAGTGTACATCAGCGCGACGACGGCCGCGGCGAGCGTCTCACCGAAGACAAGCGCGGCCGACATGGACAGAGCCGCCACGATGTCGAGGCCGACCTCGCCTCTCCAGAGGCTTCGGACAATCTCGATGATTAGGACGGCAAGGACAGGAACGACCCCCGCGACCCAGACCATCTCGGCGAGATCAACATTTCCGGCAAGCCTCAGGCTGGCCCCAACCGTAAGGCCGGTAAGGGCAACAGCCAGAATGGCAATCTTGAACCTGTCCCTGCCTTGCCCGCTCATCTCGCCTTCGGTTCACTGGTCTATGTTACCCCGACTCAGGGCGCCCGGAATTGTGCCCGAGCGTTTGTCGCAGTTCTCATCGCCGTTGATGAGGAGTGCGTCCAGGCCGACTTTAGGGGGCATTGAGGCGCCCTCCAAGTGTTCTTGACCACCAGCACACTCACTCGTCCAAGCATCATCCAGCCTGCTGTCACCACGGTCATGCCGACGAGGCATTCAGCGGCCGCGACGCGCCGAGGAGGCCATCTGTATGCGAGAGCCCCCAGATCGACAGTCGCCGGAGGTCACATAGCGGCTTCGACGTGCAGCCAAATGACACGCGGATGTAACCGAACTACAGAGGCTTCAAGCACATGTCGATCGCGGGTCGGGAGCAGCCGAAATCGAAGCCCTCCTGAAAATGCCGAGGCCGCGGCTATTGTCGCGGCCTGGCTGTAGAACAGAGAAGCGCAAGGCTCGACGGGGTTCTGAGGGGCCCTGAGTTAACCCTGCTCACAGAGGGACTGCGAACAAGTTTCAGAATAACCTATTGGGGCGAAGGGCAGGATGCCTCCGTTTGAGGGGGAGGGCTAGTCATTCGGTGGGAGGCGCAAAGGACGAGGCCCGCAGGGGTGTGCACGGACCTCGGAACACTATCACAGGAAGTGGCCGCATTTTCTGGCCGGGGTCATAAAAGCACAGCCGACCATCGATCGCACGTACGCCAATGTTGGTAACTGGCGCTACAGCTGGTAGGAACTGTTTCGAGAGTTCTGAGAGGCGTAGGCGTTGCGGCCGAGTTCACCCCTTGGGTGTCTCCCGATCAGGCAAGATCTTCGTCTGACAAGACTAGAAAGTGGTTTCCTGCACCAACCACCAGACAGGAAGAAATGCCAACGCGATCGCTGCCAGCCAGACCGAGGCGAACTTGATCAGGTACTGCCGTCTCGCTTTGGCTTCGTTCCACTCGTAGTACATCGCCAACTCCCAACTTTAGCCTGTTGTTACTGGAGCATTGCTTTAACGGCGAGTCGAGTGCGGAACTGCAACACTCGTGATCTCGCTTGGGGGGCGGTTTCCAAAATCGGGTCCGTGAACCCTATTCCTGACGCCGCGAGGTGGTTCGTCGCGCCTGGCGGCTACGGAATTTGCAGCAGTGGCGAACATCGCCCAGATGTCGTCTGAGAAGTCTCAATTACTCGCCAATCGCAGCGCCGCTCGCGCCTGGCAACTCGTAGCCATAGACGGACGAAAGGAATGCAGGCTTGTCTTTCCGAGTCACAGGCGGCAAAGGACGCATCGCATTCGAATTTTGTCCGAACGTTGCGAAATGACTCCCATCGGCGGGGCGGTGCCAAAATCAGTTGGGTACGATGTCCCATTTTTCGTCAGGGTTGAAGCGCGTCATTTTCGCGACCGCCGCGGCGGTGTTGGTGCCGAGATCGCGTTCGTAGACGACGCCCTTCTCGCTCACCAGGAA
>NZ_JACUZZ010000036.1:0-62668 GCF_014851595.1 Rhizobium sp. RHZ01 | reverse complement strand
AACGACGACTTCCGATCCGCTGCGCCGCTCGCCGTAGTAGCGTCGCACCTGCCGACCATAAAATGCATGCCAGCGGTAATGGATCTCGACTTCTTCCCCGATATGGGCAGAATGTCCGGAAGATTGCGATTTGGAGCAAAGAAAGGCTTTTGCCGCCGCGTTTTTTTGGCCTATGAGTGTCGCGCATTTTCAGATGAAGGACGCCGCCGGTGACGATCGGTTGGCGTGATCCGGTCGGGACACATGTCGCACAATACATTCGGTCATCTCTTCCGCGTAACCACCTGGGGCGAAAGCCACGGCCCGGCGCTCGGCTGCGTCGTTGACGGCTGCCCCCCCGGTCTGCGCTTCAAGCTCGAGGATATTCAGGTCTGGCTCGACAAGCGAAAGCCCGGCCAGTCGCGCTTTGTAACGCAGCGTCGCGAGGCCGATCTGGTCAAGATTCTGTCCGGGGTCATGCTGGACGCCGACGGCGAGACGATGATTTCGACCGGTACGCCGATCTCGATGATGATCGAGAACACCGACCAGCGCTCCAAGGATTACGGTGAGATCTCACGGCAATATCGGCCCGGCCATGCCGACTACACCTACGATGTGAAATACGGCATCCGCGACTATCGCGGCGGCGGCCGTTCCTCGGCCCGCGAAACGGCGGCGCGCGTGGCGGCTGGCGGCATTGCCCGTCTTGTTGTGCCTGAGGTCAAGGTGCGCGGCGCCTTGGTGCAGATCGGCAAGCACAAGATCAACCGCCAGAACTGGGATTGGGACCAGGTCGACCAGAATCCGTTCTTTGCACCTGATGCCGCGATCGTTCCCGTCTGGGAAGAATATCTCGACGGTATCCGCAAGAACGGCTCCTCGATCGGCGCCGTCGTCGAAGTCGTGGCCGAAGGCGTGCCGGCGGGCCTCGGCGCCCCCATCTATGGCAAGCTTGACCAGGACATCGCCTCGCTGCTGATGTCGATCAATGCCGTCAAGGGTGTCGAGATTGGCAACGGCTTCGAAGCCGCCGAGATCACCGGCGAGGAAAACGCCGACGAGATGCGCATGGGCAATGACGGCAAGCCCTTGTTCCTGTCGAACAAGGCGGGCGGCATCTTAGGCGGCATTTCGACTGGCCAGCCGGTTATCGCGCGCTTCGCCATCAAGCCAACCTCGTCGATCCTGACCGAGCGCCAGTCGATCGATGCCGACGGCAACAATGTTAATATCCGGACCAAGGGACGGCATGATCCGTGCGTCGGCATCCGCGCCGTGCCGATCGGCGAGGCGATGGTCGCCTGCGCCATCGCAGACCATTACCTCCGTGACCGCGGCCAGACCGGCCGACTGAAATAGGAAATACAGACATGCCTTACGATCAGAAGCGCGTCGTCGATGCGATCCGGGCCTTCGAGGCCGGCGAAATCGTCGTGGTGATGGATGACAACGACCGCGAGAACGAAGGCGACCTGATCGTCGCGGCCGTTCACTGTACCGCGGAGAAGATGGCGTTCATCGTCCGTCACACCTCCGGCATCGTCTGCACACCGATGCCGAAGGAGGAGGCCCGCCGGCTCAACCTGAATGCGATGGTTGCCGAAAACGACTCGGCGCACACGACGGCGTTCACCGTTTCTGTCGATTTCAAGCACGGCACGACGACCGGCATTTCCGCCGACGACCGGACGCTGACCGTTCGCAACCTCGCCAATCCCAATGTCGGCGCCGCCGACTTCGTGCGCCCGGGTCACATCTTCCCGCTCGTTGCGCGGGAAGGCGGAGTGCTTATGCGCTCGGGCCACACGGAAGCTGCTGTCGATCTCTGCAAGCTCGCCGGCCTTCCGCCGATCGGCGTGATCTGCGAACTCGTTAACGATGACGGGACCGTCACGCGCGGGCAGCAGGTCGTCGAATTCGCTGAAACGCATAGCCTGAAGCTGGTGTCCGTTGCCGACCTGATCGCTTACCGCCAGCGCAAAGAAACGCTGATCGAACTCGGCCAGAGCTTCGACATCGAAACACCCTTCGGCAAGGCCAAGGCGCATACCTATTCGCTGCCTTGGGATACGATGCAGCACCTCGCCGTCGTTTTCGGCGACATCCGCGACGGCATCGACATTCCGGTGCGCCTGCACCCTGAGAATGTCGCCGAGGACCTTTTCGGCAAGCGCCGTCCCGTCGACCACTACATGAAGAAGATTGCCGAGGAAGGTCGCGGGATCATCGTCTACCTGCGGGAAGGCTCCGTCGGCGTCGGTCATTCGGACAGTGGTCGCAAGGCACGCAGCCAGGGACGCGAGGCACACGTCGAGGCACAGGTGCGCGACAGCGAGTGGCTGGAAATCGGTCTCGGCGCACAGATCCTCAAAGACCTCGGCGTATCGTCGATCCGGCTCCTGACGAGCCGCGAGCGGCACTATGTCGGTCTCGAAGGCTTCGGCATCAAGATTTCGAAGACAGAGATCTACTAAGCCCGCCATCCGTCGAGATAGGCGACCTTCTCGACGCCGGAGAACCGCGCGATGCGTTGCAACTCGGCGTCGAGCCGGTCCAGGCGACCGGTCGAGGGGCGCACGCCCGGCTCCAGCCATAGGCGCTTGACGTCGAGGCTCCCGCCTCTGCCATCTGCTTTCATGTCGATGCGGCCGATCAGCTTGTCGCCTTCAAGCAGCGGGAAGACATAGTAGCCGCATGCCCGCTTCGGCTCGGCACGAAAACCTCGATGCGATAGAGGCGGCCGCCTGCTTCACGCTCAGGCGGCGATGCGCTTGAAGCGACCGCTGACGTTCTCGATATAGTACTTTCCCGGCGATTGGGCGGTGACCATGGCGATGACCTCGGCTTCCGCCACGCCCTCGAACTGCCGCTCTTCGCCGTTGCTCAGACAGACGCGAAGCCGGCCATCCTCCTGGCTGAAATAGACCGCATCGATCAGCGTTGACTTCACTGCCAACGGCTCCATCTTCGCCTGCCGTCCGGCCCGTGTGACGATCGTGGCGGCGCGCGCATCGCGCCGCTTGCGCAGTAAGGCCCTCACTTCACGGCGAAGGCTGTTCAGTGCCGCCAATGCGGCGAATTTGATGGCTCGTGTTTTCATGCAGCCATCCTACGCAGGCGGCTCTTAAAGAGTTCAAGACAAGCATGGTAAAGCGCGCATCAACATTAATTCTTTGTAATTACGACGCAATTTCCTAAAATATCGACTATCGATGAGCGCCGCTCAGCCTTGCCAACTATCCATTAGGACGACCTGTTCAACGCCAGTGAATTTGGCCAGTCGGTCAAGTTCGGCGAGAAGCTTTTCGATCCGCCCGGCCGACGGGCGTACGCCCGGTTCCAGCCACAGACGCTTGACGTCGAGGCTTCCGCCTTTGCGATCGGCCTTCATGTCGATGCGGCCGATCAGCTTGTCGCCTTCAAGCAGCGGGAAGACATAATATCCGTATTCCCGCTTCGGCTCGGGCACGAAAACCTCGATGCGATAGAAGAAACCGAAGAGCCGTTCGGTGCGATTGCGGTCGCGGATCATCGGATCGAAGGGGCTGAGCACGCGCACGCGCGGCGGTGCGCCGGGATAGTCCTGCATGCTCGTAAGCAGGTCGGGGACGGCCCAGGAGGGGCGCGGCTTTCCGCCAAGCGCCGGCTCGATCAGGACTTCGATCAACTCGTCGCGATGCGCGTTGACCCAGGCTTTCGCTTCATCGGGCGACAACAGATCCCAGAAGGCGGCGATTTCGCCATGCGTGGCAAAGCCCAGTCGGGTCAGCGCGCTGCGGCAGGCCCAGTCGACAAACTCCTCGTAGGTGACTTCCGGCTCGTGAAACTCAGGCGGAATGACGCGTTCGACGAGATCATAGATTTTCTGGAAGTTCGAGCGTCCGGCGATGGCGAACTTGCCGGTGCGCCAGAAATATTCCAGCGCCGTCTTGTTGGGATGCCAATTCCACCAGCCGCCGGAAACATGCCCGTCCGCCTTGATCTCGCGCGCCATGATGGCGCCGTCACGAGTGACGCGCTCAAATGTCTCGTCGAAGGCGTGTTCGAACCCCTCCCCCTGCCATTTTCGCCAGCGCTCGCCGATTACCTCTTCCTCGTGGCGGAACTTGTGTTTCCAGTATCGGAAGAAGGCGCTCGGCAGGATCGAGGCGTCGTGCGTCCAGTGCTCGAAGAGCGAGCCGTCCTTCTCCAGTAGCGCCGTCAGATGCTCGCGTTTGTAAGTCTGGTTGCGGGAAAACAGGATCTGGTGATGGGCTCGCTCCACCGTCTGGATGCTGTCCACCTGCACGAAGCCGAGTTCGTGGATGAGCTCCAGCAGGCCGGCCTTCGTCAGCGCCTTGTTCGGCGGCGCGCTCAGGCCTTGCTTGGCGAGGAATATGCGGCGGGCATCGGAATTCGAAATGAGATTCGTCATGTGCACATCATAGAACGGAAAATGTTCCTAGCCACCCGTTAAGTTAGGACGATCATCAGGTAGGAGCGGCCGGCATTCATTGCGAGATTTTGAGCTTTCAAAGCGCGAAATTCGTTATAGAACGGCCTCTCAATTCACGAGGGACCAGGTGGATATCCGTTTCGAAGGCGCAGGGGTCAGCTATGGTGCGCGCGTCGCGCTGGCGCCCGTGACGCTGCAGCTCACAGAAAAGCGCATCGGCATCATCGGCCTCAACGGCTCGGGCAAGACGACCTTTGCGCGCCTCATCAACGGCCTGACCAAGCCGAGCATCGGGCGGGTGATCGTCAACGGTCGCGACACGGCCGACGCCAAGGCCGTTCTCACCGATGTCGGTTTCATCTTCCAGTCGCCGCAAAACCAGATCATCCTGCCGGTCGTGCGCGACGACATCGCCTTCGGTCTGAAGTGCCGCGGCTACAAGCCGGCGGAAATTGCGGCGAAGGTGGAGGCGGTCCTGCAGCGTTTCAGCGCGGCCCATCTTGCCGACCGCCGGGCGCACGAGCTCTCGGGCGGAGAGCTGCAACTTGCCGCCCTTTGCTCCGTGCTCGCAACCGGGCCCGATATTCTCATCCTGGACGAGCCGACCAATCAGCTGGACCTCAAGAACCGCAGCCTCGTGCAAAGGCTGGTGGAAAGCCTTCCGGAGAGCGCGATCGTCATCAGCCACGATCTGGAATTGGTCGCGGATTACGAGCGCGTACTGGTTTTCCATGAGGGCGTTCTCGTCTCCGACGCGCCGGCCGGAGAGGCGATCCGCCGCTACAGGGAGATCGCAAGCCGATGAAGTCGCTTTTCGTCGAAGGCAACAGCGCCATGCATCGGGTTTCGGCCCGCGCCAAGCTGCTTGTTCTTGCGGCCCTCGGCGTCATGCTCGTCCTTACGGCGAACCTCCTGTTGCT
Source organism: Rhizobium sp. RHZ01 (assembly GCF_014851595.1). Taxonomy (NCBI): domain Bacteria; kingdom Pseudomonadati; phylum Pseudomonadota; class Alphaproteobacteria; order Hyphomicrobiales; family Rhizobiaceae; genus Rhizobium; species Rhizobium sp. RHZ01. The sequence goes on along the minus strand of NZ_JACUZZ010000036.1, from coordinate 57,331 downwards.
TGCCCTTGGAGTGCTCGCGACGGCCGGGATCTACTTCAGCATCGGCCTTCCGGCGCGATCCGCGCTTGCGCGACTGAAGCCGGTCTTCCTGACGATCCTCATCGTGGCGTTGTTCAGCCTGGCCTTCAATCCCTGGCATATCGCCGTCGTCGCCCTGCTCCGTCTCACGGCATTGATGCTGTTTGCCGCTGCCGTGACTGCAACAACTGCTATTGCGCAATTCATCGACGAAATTACCCTGCTGGCCAGGCCACTGGAGCGGCTCGGACTTCTTCGGGCCGACGATGTCGGGCTGGCTGTCGGGCTCGTCGTCCGCTTCGTTCCCGAGATTCTCGATCGTTATCGTGCCATCCGCGAGGCGCACGCGGCGCGCGGTATCAAGGTGCGGCCGACAACCGTGCTCGTGCCATTGATCATTCTGACGCTGAGGGATGCGGATAACATTGCTGCGGCAATTGACGCGCGCGGCGTTCGGCGGCATGTCAATTGAGAACTCGCTAACAGGAGCCCTGCATGAGCACTCGCGACCTCGTTCTCTCCGCCCTCTTTGCGGCCATCATCGTCGCGCTCGGCATTCTGCCGCCGATCACGCTCGGCTTCATACCGGTGCCGATTACGGCGCAGTCGCTCGGCGTCATGATGGCGGGTGTCGTGCTCGGCGCGCGCCGCGGCACGATCGCGGTCCTGATCGTTCTCGTGCTTGTCGCGATCGGCCTTCCTGTGCTTTCCGGCGGTCGTGGCGGACTTGCTGCCTTTGCCGCACCGACCACCGGCTTTCTGATCGGCTGGGTGCTGGCAGCCTTCGTCACCGGTTATCTCAGCGAACGGCTGGTCAAATCCGAACAGTCGGCGTTGGTGCAGACGGTCGGCTTCTTCTTCGCCGCGATGATCGGCGGCATCGTGGTTCTCTACGCCTGCGGCATCGTCTATCTGGCGTTCGCCGCCCAGCTTGGCCTCTCCAAGGCATTCCTCGGCTCAATGGCATTTATCCCCGGCGACGTCGTCAAGGCCTTCGTTGCGGCACTTGTCGGCCGCGCGGTCATGGTCGGCTATCCCCTCCTGCCGGTGCGCAGCTAATCGACGAAACCATAAAGCCAGTCACGCGTGTCTTCGGGAAGCGGGACTGGCGAACGATCGTCGCGCGAGCGCGCCTGCCAGATAATTTCGACCTCGGCGGAGCGCTCGTCGCCGATATCGGCCGAAATGATGAAGCCGACCGAACGCATGCCGATCTTGTCGACCGACGCCGTGAACACGACCCGCTCATCGTAATGCAGCGGCCGATGGAGGATACAGGTCACCTTGCTGGCGATATAAAGCGGCTCATTCGCCAGTTGCGGCCTCGACGACCAGAAGGTCGCCAGCACCGACTCGGCATAGGAAATGTAGGAGCCCAAGAAAACCTGGCCGTTCATGTCGACGTCGCGGAACGGCACATTCATCTCAACGGTACGCGTGACCTCGTTCATTGATCTTTCTGCCAATTCTCCCCTCCCCAAAGACTAGCCGCGGGGCCGGACGAAGTAAACGCAGGACTGGCCCCATGACCAAGGCGCGCGCTTGTTGAAATTGCCGCGCCGAGCCCCATCTGCTGTGGATCATGACGGGACGGAAAGATAGAGTGACACCATGAGCACCCGCCTTTACGAGCACCCGATCTTCCTGGAACACGTCACGCCCGCCGGCCATCCCGAACGGTCCGACCGTCTGCGGGCGATCAACGTGGCGCTGGAACATCCGAACTTCGCAGGTCTTGACCGCAAGCGCGCACCGCAGGCCGCCGAAGAAGCCGTTCTGCTCGCCCATCCCGAAGAGCACCTGCTGTCAGTGCTGCGCCACGTGCCCGAAGAGGATGGCGAGATCAATCAGCTCGAGGCCGATACTTACGCCAGCCGAAAGAGCTTCGAAGCGGCACTGACGGGGATCGGCGGCGCGATGGCCGCGGTCGATGATGTGTTTACCGGCAAGGCCGATAACGTCTTCGTTGCGGCCCGCCCGCCGGGCCATCATGCCGAAAAATCAACGGCAATGGGCTTCTGCTTCTTCAACAATGCCGCGATCGCCGCCCGCCATGCCCAGAAAGCGCACGGTGCGGAGCGTGTGGCGATCGTCGACTGGGACGTGCATCACGGCAACGGCACGCAGGACATCTTCTGGGACGATCCCTCCGTGCTCTTCTGCTCGACGCACCAGATGCCGCTTTACCCCGGCACCGGCGCGAAGGAGGAAAGCGGCAAGCACGGTACCATCGTCAACGCGCCGCTGTCTCCGAATGTCGGTAGCGATCACTTCCGCGAAGCTTTCAAATCACGGGTGTTGCCTGCGCTCGTTGATTTTCGCCCGGACCTGATCATCATCTCCGCCGGCTTCGATGCGCATCACCGCGATCCCTTGGCGCAGATCAATCTCGTCGGCGAGGATTTCGACTGGGCAACCGGGCGGTTGCTTGAGGTCGCCGACAAAAGTGCCGCAAACCGGGTCGTCAGCCTGCTGGAAGGCGGCTATGATCTCGAAGGCCTCGCCGAGTCGGCTGGCCTGCATATTCTTAGAATGATGAAGGGTTGAGTATGACTGACAGCGCCAAGCCGGAAGTTTCCGGTCTTTCCTTCGAGAAGGCGGTTGCCGAGCTCGAAAGCATCGTGGCCCGGCTGGAACGCGGCGACGTGGCGCTGGACGAATCCATCGAGATCTACGAGCGCGGCGAAGCGCTGAAGAAGCACTGCGAAACGCTGCTTTCGGCCGCCGAAAACCGCATCGAAAAGATCCGCCTTGACCGATCTGGCAAGCCGCAGGGCGTCGAGCCGCTGGACGGGGCATAAGCAAGAGCTTTTCCGAAATCGTCGTCGTGATGAACAGAGCGTCGCCTCCTGGCGATCAAGTTTTCCTAGTCCGCCATCGGTAATCGGTCTAGTCTAGGCACAACCTCATCGGAGACGCTTTGATGTCCTTTTTCCCCGGTAAAGATCCCCTGCCCGGCGATGCTTTCGCCTGCGATGCGATCGAGAACCTCATAATCCCCCGCACCAGCGATATTGGCGGCTTCGAGGTGCGGCGAGCACTGCCAACGCGGCAGCGGCGACTGGTCGGGCCGTTCATCTTCTTCGACCGCATGGGGCCGGCGATCCTGAAGCCGAACGAGGCGCTGGACGTGCGGCCGCATCCGCATATCGGGCTTTCGACGGTGACCTATCTCTTCGACGGCGAGATCCGGCATCGGGACAGCCTCGGCACCGAGAAGGTCATTCGCCCCGGCGACATCAACCTGATGACGGCAGGGCGCGGCATCGTCCATTCGGAGCGCACGCCCGATAATTTGCGCGGCCATCCGCTGCTGATGTCGGGCCTGCAGACCTGGCTCGCACTGCCGGATGACAAGGAGGAGATCGATCCCTCCTTTGCGCATACCGAAAAGAGCGACATGCCTTTGATCGACGAACGCGGCGTGCGCGGGCGTGTCGTCATCGGATCGTTCGAGGGGATGTCTTCACCGGTGAAGGTGTTTTCCGACACGCTCTATGCCGATATCAGCCTTGAACCGGGTGTGAAGTTTCCCTTCGCGGCGGGACACGAGGAGCGGGCGGCATACGTACTGTCAGGCGAAGTCGTGATATCGGGCGATAGGTTTGCAGCCGATCAGCTGCTCGTCTTCCGCCCCGGCGATGCGATCACTCTCGAAGCTGGCAGAGAGGGCTGTCACCTGATGTTGTTCGGCGGAGCGGCGCTGAACTCGAAGCGGTACATCTGGTGGAACTTCGTTTCCTCCTCGAAAGAGCGCATCGAAAAGGCCAAGGAAGAGTGGCGGACCGGCAAGTTCGACATCGTACCGGGGGACGAAGAAGAATTCATACCTTTGCCGGAAGGCTGATCTCCTTTAGAAAGGAGTTTCGGCCATTCTTGAAATCGACTTTTTTCACCGCAATTTATGGCTTAAAGGCATCCTGCCCAAGAAAGACAAGAAAGAGCGCCCGCCCGTGACACAATCGCCGAAGACGCCGCTGCTGGATAAGGTTCCCTATCCAGCCGACCTCCGAAAGCTTGACGATCGCGACCTGCCGCAGCTTGCGCGCGAGGTTCGCGATGAAATGATCGATGCGGTGTCGCGCACCGGCGGTCATCTCGGTGCAGGACTCGGCGTGGTGGAACTGACGATTGCGATCCACAGCGTCTTCAACACGCCTGAAGATCGGCTGATCTTCGACGTCGGGCACCAGTGCTATCCGCACAAGATCCTCACCGGTCGCCGTGACCGTATCCGGACGTTGCGCCAAGAAGGCGGCCTCTCCGGTTTCACGCGCCGCGCGGAAAGCGAATACGATCCCTTCGGTGCTGCTCACTCCTCCACGTCCATCTCCGCCGGCCTCGGCATGGCGGTTGCCTCCGACCTCGACAAGACAGACCGCCGGGTGATTGCCGTGATCGGCGACGGCGCGTTGTCGGCCGGCATGGCCTACGAAGCATTGAACAATGCTGGCGCGCTCGACGCCCGCCTGATCGTCATCCTCAACGACAATGACATGTCTATTGCGCCGCCGACCGGCGCGATGAGCGCCTATCTCGCGCGCCTTGCTTCCGGCCGCACCTACATGGGCTTCCGCGATTTCGGCAAGAAGCTGACGGCCTATCTCGGCAAGAGTGTCGACCGCGCTATCACTCGCGCCGTGGAGCATGCCCGGGGCTATGTGACCGGGGGGACAATGTTCGAGGAGATGGGTTTCTATCATATCGGGCCGATCGACGGTCACTCGTTCGAGCACCTGCTGCCGGTGTTGCGCAATGTGCGCGACAATGCCAACGGCCCCGTGCTGATCCATGTGGTGACGCAGAAGGGCAAGGGCTACGCGCCCGCCGAGGCGGCAGCCGACAAGTATCACGGCGTCAACAAGTTCGACGTCATCACCGGCGCGCAGGCGAAGGTGAAGCCGAATGCGCCGAGCTACACGAGCGTATTCGCCGAAGCGCTGGTGCAGGAAGCGGAGCACGACGACAAGATCGTCGGCATTACCGCCGCCATGCCGAACGGGACTGGCCTCGACAAGCTCGCAAGCATCTTCCCGTCGCGGTGTTTCGATGTCGGGATTGCCGAGCAGCATGCGGTGACATTTGCCGCCGGTCTAGCCGCCGAGGGCTTCAAGCCGTTTGCCGCGCTTTACTCCACGTTCCTGCAGCGCGCCTATGACCAGGTGGTGCACGACGTCGCGATCCAGGGCCTTCCGGTTCGCTTCCCGATCGATCGCGCCGGTTTCGTCGGCGCCGACGGCCCGACGCATGCAGGCTCGTTCGATACGACGTTCCTCGCCACCCTCCCCGGCTTCGTGGTGATGGCGGCCGCCGATGAGGCTGAGCTGAAGCATATGGTGCGAACGGCGGCAGCCTATGATGCCGGTCCGATCTCCTTCCGATATCCGCGCGGCGAAGGCGTCGGCATAGAAATGCCCGTCCGTGGTGAAATCCTGCAGATCGGCAAGGGCCGCGTCGTCAAGGAAGGCGCGAAAGTGGCGCTGCTCTCGTTCGGCACCCGCCTCGCTGACTGTCTGCTTGCTGCCGAGGACCTTGACGCAGCCGGGCTTTCGACGACGGTTGCCGATGCGCGATTCGCCAAGCCGCTGGATCATGATCTGATCCGCCAGTTGGCGCGCCACCACGAAATCCTGATCACCGTCGAAGAGGGGGCGGTCGGCGGCTTCGGCAGCCAAGTCATGCAGTTCCTGGCCATGGACGGCCTGCTCGACAATGGCCTGAAGGTCCGCTCGCTTGTCATGCCCGATATCTGGGTGGAACAGGCAAAGCCGGAAGTGATGAACGCCCATGCCGGCCTCGATCGCGCGGGCATCGTTTCGACCGTGTTCAAGGCGCTTGGCCGGCCCGCCGCATTTGGCGTCGGCGCTGCCGGATAGTTCAATCTCATTAGATGAAGACAGCCCTGGAGACGGGGCCGTCTTTTTTGTTTGGCGAAAGGCCGACGGAAGTGTCGATGAACCGCTGCCATCCTGCTGCCAGCGACGCCTCTCCAACAAAAGGCTTGCAACTAACGGCTTTGCCGGTCATGGACAGCCGATGTCCGATCAAAACACACAACGCCTCGACCAGTTGCTCGTCAGCCTTGGTCTTTTCGCCAGCCGTTCCCGAGCGCGGGATGCGGTGCAACGCGGCACCGTGAAGGTCGGAGGCAAGATCGTGACGAAGGCAGGTGCGCTGTTTGGCGAGGATGCCCCAATCGAAATCGACGATCCGGCGCAGGACTATGTGTCCCGCGCGGCGCTGAAGCTCGCCGCAGCGCTCGATCACTTCAAGCTCGACCCGTCAGGACATCACTGTCTCGATGTCGGCGCATCAACCGGTGGCTTCACCGAAGTGCTGCTGGCCCAAGGGGCAACCCATGTTACCGCGATCGACGTCGGCCATGGCCAGATGCATCCGCGCATCTCGAGTGATCCCCGCGTGACGAACATCGAAGGCCTCAACGCCCGCAACCTGACGGCGGAGAATATCGGCCATCCGCTCACCTTTATCGTGTCGGACGTCTCCTTCATCTCGCTGAAGCTGGCGCTTGCCCCTGCTCTTGAGATCGCGGAAGCTGGGGCTTGCGCGGCTCTCCTCGTCAAGCCGCAGTTCGAGGCCGGGCGCGAGGCGATCGGCAAGGGGGGGCTTCTCAAGGACCCGTCATCGGCGCCCGATGTCGCGGCCGAACTCGAGCGCTGGTTCGTCGAGGATATGGGCTGGAAGAGCCTTGGCCTCATCCCCTCACCCATTGCCGGCGGCGACGGTAATCAGGAATTTCTACTCGCAGGGACAAAACCGTGAGCACGCAAACTGTTACGATCGAAAAGCTGGGCGCCCAGGGCGATGGCATCGTGCACGCGGATGGCGGGCCGGTCTATGTACCCTTCACCCTGCCCGGCGAAACCGTCGCCATCGCGCGCGTCAAGAACCACGGCACGGTGATGTCGATCTCCGATCCATCTGCCGATCGCCAGGCTCCTCCGTGCCGGCATTTCGGACCGGACGGTGTGAACGGCACCTGCGGCGGCTGCAGCCTCCAGCACATGAACGATGCTGCCTACCGCGGCTTCAAGCGTCAGCTTGTCGTCGATGCGCTGAAATCGAAGGGACTGACGGCTGACGTTGCCGACCTCGTCGTCGCTCATCCCGGCGAACGGCGGCGTGTCGTCTTCGCCGCACGGCGGACCGAGAAGGACATGCTTATCGGCTTCAATCAGGCCGAAAGCCACCACATCGTCGCCATCGAGGAATGTCCCATCTCGTCGGCGGGCATCATGGCCAGGCTGCCGGCGATCAAGGCGATTGGTGCAGCACTTGCCAATAGCGCCGAAGCGTTCCGCATCACCGTGTTGGAGACCCTGTCGGGTCTTGATCTCGCGGTCGACGGCATCAAGAAACTCTCGGATCAGCAGCGCCGCAAGGCGATCGAGACGGTGCTTTCCCTTCGCGGCATCGCCCGCGTCTCGCTCAACGACGAAATCCTCGTCGAACCATCGAAGCCGATCGTCGATTTCGGCGGCGTCAATGTCGTTCCGCCGCCCGGCAGCTTCACGCAGGCGACCAAGCAGGCGGAAGACGCAATGGCGGAATTGGTTCTGGCGCATGTCGGCAAGGCGAAACGCATCGCCGATCTTTTCGCAGGCGCCGGCACCTTCTCGCTTCGCCTTGCCCGCGTCGGCCGGGTTCTTGCGGTCGAGAGCGAGGACAAGCCGCTGGCGGCGCTCGATCACGCTGCTCGCAACACGCAGGGTCTGAAGCCGGTCAGCGTCGAAAGGCGAGACCTCTTCCGCCGGCCGCTGATGACATCCGAGCTGAAGGTCTACGACGCCGTGGTCTTCGATCCGCCGCGCGCCGGCGCCGAGTTTCAGTGCAAGGAACTGGCGCGCTCGACGGTCAAGAAAATCGCCGCCGTCAGCTGCAATCCGGTGACGCTCGCCCGGGATCTCGCCCTGCTCGTCGAGGGTGGCTATCGCATCACCGGTGTGACCCCGATCGACCAGTTCCTGTGGACATCGCACGTCGAGGTCGTGGCGACGCTGGAGAAGTAGCGGCGCGAAAAACAAAACGCCCGCGACGAGCGCGGGCGTTCCAGTTTGTGTGTATCAATCAATCAGGCGGCGCGACGGCTGTAGGATGATGCGCCGTGGGATGCTGCCTGCAGGTTGAACTGGGCAAGGAGTTGCATCAGCTTTGCTGCTTCCTGCGCCAGCCCATGGCTCGCTGCCGTCTGCTCCTCGACCATGGCGGCGTTCTGCTGCGTGCCCTGGTCCATCGTGTTGACGGCCGTATTGATCTCGGCAAGCCCCGTCGACTGCTCACGGGTTGCCGTGACGATTGCGTCGACGTGACGGCTGATCTCCTGAACCTGACCGACGATTGCTTCCAACGCCTTGCCGGTGTCGCCGACGAGCGTGACGCCCGAGCGAACCTGTGAGTTCGAGGCGGTGATCAGGCTTTCGATTTCCTTCGCGGCATGGGCAGAACGCTGTGCCAGCTCGCGCACTTCCTGGGCGACGACAGCAAAGCCCTTGCCGGCTTCGCCTGCGCGTGCCGCCTCGACACCGGCATTCAGCGCCAGCAGGTTGGTCTGGAAGGCAATGTCGTCGATGACACTGATGATATTGGCAATCTTCTGCGACGACTGCTCGATCTCGGTCATTGCCGAGACCGCCTTGCGGACGATGTTGCCGGACTCTTCGCCGCCGTTGCGGGTTCGAGTGACCAGCGTGCCGGCTTCCTCGGCACGGCGCGCTGTGTCCTTGACGGTCGTCGTAATCTCTTCGAGCGCGGCTGCCGTTTCTTCGATGGAGGCAGCCTGCTGTTCAGTGCGGCGGGCAAGCCCGTCCGCGGCGGTGCGGATTTCTCCGGCGCCCGCGTCGATCGCATGAGCGTTGTCACCGACCTCCTGAAGAACAGCCCGCAACTTGGCCACGGAGGAATTGAAATCACTGCGCAGCCGGTCGAGGTGGTCGGCAAAAGGCGTCTCGATCGTCCGCGTGAGATCGCCTTCCGAGAGAGCGCCCAGCGCTTCGGCAAGCGCATCGACGGCATGTTGGATCTCGCTGGCTTCACGTGCCTTCGAGGCTTCGTTGCGGGAACGCTCCTGCTGAGCCTGCTCGCGGGTGTGCTCGGCGCTCCGTTCGAGGTCGAGGCGTGCGAAAGAGTTGTCGCGGAAGATCGCTACGGCAGCCGCCATGTCGCCGATCTCATCCTTGCGCCCGGCGTAAGGGACGGCCGCGTCGAGATCCCCGTCCGCCAGACGGGCCATGCGGGTGGCGATCGTCGAGATCGGCTGAGAAATGCGCGTCCAGGCAAGGAAGGCCGCAGCAACGGCGACGGCAAGCGCGACGACGAGGCCACCGACGATGGACGAGATGCCTGCGTTATAGTTACCGGTCGCGGCAGCGAGAGCGGCATCGGTCGACTGCCGATCCTTTGCCAACATTCCGTCGACGAGCGTCTGAATGTTGTTGGCGGACATGGAAAGTTCGCCGCGATAGAGGCTGTTGGCCTGGCTGCGCTTGTTGTCGAGCGCCAGCGCAATGATCTTGTCGGCAAGCGCAGCGTCGTTGGTGAGCGCCTTCTGCAGCCGGCCGAAATTCTGGCTCATGTAATCGCTCTTCGGCTGCTTGTCGAAGGCGCCAATGGCAGTGGCAAGGCGCTGGCGGCGGGCCTTGAGTGTCGTCTCCGCGTTGCGGAAGTCCGTCTTACCTGTTGCAAGGAGGTAGTCGGCGTAGCTGCGACGAACGTCGTTCAGCGTCGTGACGATCGCGTGGAGCCGTTCGGTGTTCGGAATGTTCTGCGCCCCGATCTGCCGGGTGTTGGCCTCCAGATTGATCAACGAGAAGGCCGCGATCGCACCCTGCACCAGGGCAATGACGACAAGGGACAGAAAAAGAAGCGGAAGAAGCGTCTTGATCTTCAATTTGGACATAGAGCGGCCTCAGTGCGGCTGAACGATGTGCTTCAGTCAATCTCCTGTTGATCGCCTGGGGGAACACTCGTTTTAATGGTGTGGGGAGAACGGTACGGACAACGTCCATCCTGCATCATGCATTGCACGCCACTAAAGCCCAAGATCCGTAAGATTTGATTAAAAGTAATATTTTTTAATCACCGCTGGTCGCGCCCTCCAACGAGAACGCCCGCGACGAGCGCGAGCGTCCGGTCTTCGCAGGATTACATCAGGCCGCGCGACGGCTGACCGCAGCGTGGGATGCTGCTTGCAGGTTGAACTGGCTCAGCAACTGCATCAGCTTTGCCGCCTCCTGCGCCAGCCCATGGCTCGCTGCCGTCTGCTCCTCGACCATGGCGGCATTCTGCTGCGTGCCCTGGTCCATCGTGTTTACAGCAGTGTTAATCTCGGCAAGCCCCGTCGACTGTTCGCGGGTCGCCGTGACGATCGCATCGACATGACGGCTGATCTCCTGAACCTGACCGACAATCGCGTCCAACGCCTTGCCGGTGTCGCCGACGAGCGTGACGCCCGAGCGAACCTGACTATTCGAAGCAGTGATCAGGCTTTCGATTTCCTTCGCAGCCTGGGCCGAGCGCTGCGCCAGTTCACGCACTTCCTGGGCGACGACCGCAAAGCCCTTGCCGGCTTCGCCGGCGCGTGCCGCCTCGACGCCGGCATTCAGCGCCAGCAGGTTAGTCTGGAAGGCGATGTCGTCGATCACCCCGATGATGTTGGCGATCCTCTGCGAGGACTGCTCGATCTCGGTCATTGCCGAAACCGCCTTGCGCACGATGTTGCCGGACTCTTCGGCGCCGTTGCGGGTGCGCGAGACGAGATTGCCGGCCTCCTCAGCGCGACGTGCCGTGTCCTTGACCGTCGTGGTGATCTCCTCGAGCGCTGCAGCCGTTTCCTCGACCGAGGCTGCCTGCTGCTCGGTGCGGCGGGCAAGGCCGTCTGCGGCCGTGCGGATTTCGCTCGCACCGCCATCAATGGCGTGCGCGTTGTTGCCCACGGCATGCAGAGCACCGTGGAGCTTGGTGACGGCGTTGTTGAAGTCATTACGTAGGCGGTCGAGATGCGGGGCAAACGGCGCGTCGATGCGATGCGCAAGGTTGCCATCCGACAGCGCGCCGAGGGCACTGGCAAGCGCATCGACGGCATGACGGATTTCGGTTGCCTCGCGGTTTTTCTGCTGCTCACGCTCATGACGCTCACGCTCGGTAAGGGCACGGCCGGTTTCGGCTTCACCCTCAAGGCGCTCTCGATCAACCGCGTTCTTCTTGAAGACAGCCACAGCCTCGGCCATCGAGCCGATCTGGTCGCGGCGCTGCTCGCCAGGAATGGAGACCGACAGATCGCCGGCGGCAAGCTTTTGCATCGCGGCGGTCATATCGGTGACGGGACGGATCACCAGGCCATGCAGCAGCCAGGCCATGGCGCAGATCATCAGGCCGACGGCGAGGATCGTGGCAATGGTTGCGGCAATGCGGAATTCGTTCAGCGAAGCGAAGGCGGCGTCGCTGTCCACGACGAAGCCGAGGTACCATTCGACCGACGGCAAACCTGCAACCGGCATGAAGCTGACGAGGACATCCTTGCCGGCAAACTCAGTCGGAACGAGCCCGGCCTTGATCACCGGTGTCTCAGCCGGGAAAGCGTCGGCAAGCGTCTTTGTCACCAGCTTTGCATCCGGGTGGATCAGGATCTGCCCGCTCTTGTTGACGAGGAAGGCCGTGCCTTTGCCGCCGAGATCGATCTCCTTGATCATGTCGACCATGGTCTTCAGCGAGAAGTCGCTGCCGGTCACGCCGGCCAGCTTGCCGCCGTGGCTGACGGGAACGGCCGAGCTGATGATGAGATCGCCGCTCGACGCATCGACATAGGGCTCGGTCATGACGCTGGCGTTGGCCTTGACGGCATCCTGATACCAGGGGCGCTTGCGCGGATCATAGCCGTCCGGCATCGGCAGCTTCGGCCACATGGTGAAGACACCCTGCTCGTCGCCAAAATAGGTGCTGACGAACTGGCTGGTCAGAACATCGTTCTGGAGCACGGCTTCGACGCCCTTCTGATCGGCGGCGCGGCCGATGGCGTTCGCGACCATGGCGGTCAGCGTCACACGACCATTCATCCAGTTGGCCAGGCTGCTTGCAGCCTGCTCACCGGACGAGCTGATGTTGGCTTCGATCGCGGCAGTCGCGGTGCTCCGTTCGACGGAATTGATGTAGTAGGAAAAGGCGGCAAAGGCCACAAGAACAACGGCAGACGCGGCAACGAGGATGCGCGTCATCAAATTCGTCTTCTTTTTCAAGGATTTTCCTTTCGTGAGTGGTCCGCGCCGTACTTGACGAAGCGCGGGCTACTCGATGCGCAGGCTATGGGCAAAACGGGACAAAGCGCCTCATGCGCCCGGACGACTGCGCCATCAGCGCGCCGTCATACCCCTAATATTAGAGGGGTATTTAAAACTGGCTTAAAATTTGACGAAACTCGACTATTCCCACGTCAGCGGCGCATGAAGGCTTCGAAGGCGGCTTTCGCTTCGGCGCTGTGTAGGCGGTCGAAGAAGTGACGCGCCTCGTCATCGATGCGCGCAATGACTTCTTCCCGATCGCCCCGGATCAGGTTGCGCGCGATCTTCAGCGCTTCTGGCGGCTTGGCGGCAAGCTTGGCAGCGGTTGCGAGCGTTGTCCTTTCGACCTCATCGGGCGCACAGACTTTCCAGACAAGTCCCGCCCCCCGTGCTTCCTCGCCGGAGAAGCCCTCACCGAGAGCCAACATCGCAAAGGCGCGCTGGTGTCCCATGATCCGCGGCGCAAGCAGGCTGGACGCCGCTTCCGGAACGAGGGCGAGGTCGACGAACGGCGTGCGGAACTGGCTGCGCGCTGAGGCGATTGTCAGGTCGCAATGCATGTGCATTGTGGTTCCGATCCCGATCGCCAGCCCGTCGACACCTGACACGATCGGCTTTTCGGAGCGAACCATGGCGTAGAGGAATTCGACGATCTCGCGAGGCATGGCACCGCCCATCGCCGCTGCGAGGAAATCTCCGAGGTCATTGCCCGCGGAAAAGCAACCTTCGGTGCCGAGAAAAGCCGTCGCCTTGATCGCCGCATCGCCATTGGCGGCAATCAACGCCTCCGCCATTTTCCGATACATGGCGCGGGTGATGGCATTCTTCTTTTCCGGCCTGTTGAAACGGATGATCTGGATGCCGGGGTGTGCCGCATCCTGCTCGACGATGACCTGCTCTGTCATGATGGTTCCTCAGGCGAGAACTATTTTGGCAGCCGCAAGGCTTGCGGCGCCGTTGATGACGCTGTCCTTCAGCGCCGTCACTTCCGAAAGAAGATTTTCCGCGGCAAAACGGCAGAGTGCGATGCGCCCTTCGGCACCTCCCGCCGGTGCCTGCGCGAGCCCGCCCTTGGCGAGATAGCAGCCGGTCAGGACAAGGCCGAAGAGCCGCTGATACGGTGTCGCGCCGGCCAGCGCCTCTGCCACCTTAGCATCGCGAACCTGCGCCAGCAGCCAGTCCGTCGCCTCGCCGAGGTCGGTTATTGCGGAATCGAGGCGATTTGAGGTCGCGCCGAAGCCGCCGAGGTTGGAATGGCGGACCTGGTCGGCGATCTGTTTCAGCTCGGCGATGAAACCGTGCACCTGGTCGCCGTCCGAAAGCGTCAATTTGCGGGTGACGAGATCGATCGCCTGGATACCGTTCGTGCCCTCATAGATCGGCGCAATGCGCGCATCACGCAGATAGCGCGCGGCTCCCGTCTCCTCGATGAAGCCCATGCCGCCATGCACCTGAATGCCTGATGAGGCGACGTCGACGCCGACATCGGTGGAAAAGGACTTGGCGATCGGCGTCAGCAGTGCTGCGCGCTCCTGCCAATGCTGCTTTCGATCCGCCGCGCGATGCGACATGTCGATGGCATGGGCACAGGTATAGGAAATTGCGCGGGCGCCTTGCGTCAACGCCTTCATCGTCAGGAGCGTGCGGGTAACATCCGGATGGTCGATGATCGGGCTCATGCCGCCACCCGCCCAGTTCGGCGCCTTGCCCTGAACCCGCTCTCTCGCATAGGCGACTGCCTTTTGCGTCGCCGCCTCGGCGATCGCGACGCCCTGCATGCCGACGGCAAGGCGGGCATTGTTCATCATCGTGAACATGCAGGCGAGGCCCTTGTTCTCCTCGCCGACCAGCCAGCCGATTGCCCCCTTCTCCTCGCCGAACTTGCCGTCGCCATAGATCATGGTGCAGGTCGGCGAGCCGTGGATACCGAGCTTGTGCTCCAGCGAGTGCGCGAAGAGATCGTTGCGGGCGCCAAGCGATCCGTCCGCATTGACGAGGAATTTCGGCACGAGGAACAGCGAGATGCCACGCGTTCCGGCCGGTGCGTCCGGGAGGCGAGCGAGGACCAGGTGAATGATGTTGTCGGCGGCGTCGTGTTCGCCCCAGGTGATGAAGATCTTCTGGCCGAAGATGCGGTAGGTGCCGTCGTCCCGGCGTTCGGCGCGGGTCTTGAGCACGCCGAGGTCGGAGCCGGCATGCGGCTCCGTCAGGTTCATCGTGCCGGTCCACTCACCCGAGACGAGCTTTGCGAGGTAGGTATTCTTGAGTTCGCCGGACGCATGGCTGTTGATCGCTTCGATCGCACCCATGGTCAGCGTCGGGCAGAGCGCGAACGCCATCGATCCGGAATTCCACATTTCCAGGGCGGCGACGTTCAGCATATGCGGCAGCGCCTGCCCACCGAAGTCTTCTGGTGCGGTCAGGCCATTCCAGCCGCCGGCGATCCAGTTCTTGTAGAGATCGCGCCAACCATCGGGCGTTACTACCCTGCCGTCGACGAGGCGCGAACCCTGACGGTCGCCAACCTCGGCGAGCGGCGCAACTTCATCCGTGGCGAATCGTCCCGCTTCATGAAGGATGGCGTCGACGAGATCATCACCAAGGTCACCGAGCAAACCAGCTTCGATTGCATCGCCCAGGCCGGCAACATGCTTCAGCGTAAACGCAATCTCTTCGACCGGCGCCTTGTACATCAGTGATCTCCTCGCATCGCTGGCCGCCGATTGAACAGCCCTTCAGCCTCTCCAAGGGCAGAGCTAATTGATTTTTACGTAAACGTCAATTTCAAACTTCCAGCGACAAGCTGCCACGGAGTTACACATGTCTTGAATTATTACGCACTTGCACAAACAACCGTCATAGAGAATCTCTAAGGACACTCACCGCCATCGCAAGAGGACCGGCGCATCAATGGATACTTTGCCCGCCAACATCCACGGACTCGTGTGGGCCTACCGCTTTCCGCCGGAAGGCGGCAAGGCAATCCGTCTCCCAAACAGCGCGCCGCAGGCCGAGTTGACCGACGGCGGCGGCTTCTATTGGCTGCATCTCAATCTCGCCGATGCCAGGGTGCCCGGCCTGCTCGACAGTATCGTTGGCTTGAACGACGATGCCAAGGCAGCCTTGACCACCCGTGACACGCATGCCGCGATAACGGTCGACGAACAGCTGCTCTACGGCACGCTTGTTGATTGCCAGCGCGAATTCGATCGTGAAACCGCCGATCTTGGTTGGCTGCATTTTGCGATCTCCGACCGCTTTATCATTACCACGCGGCTGCAGCCGCTACGCAGCATCGAGCGCGCCCGCGCGCTAGTGGAGAAGAACCCGGCAAAATTCGAACGGCCCGTCGACCTGTTCGAGATCCTGGTGATCGAGTTCCAGCGGACACTGATCTCCATCGTCATGGAAATGACCGAGGAGCTCAACGTTATCGAGGATTTCGTCTACGACAACTCGCCACGCGACGAACGCCGGCGGCTGGCGCCGGTCCGACGTACGGTCGTCCGGCTGCACCGGCACCTGAGAACTGTGCTGGCCCTGATGCGTCGCGCTGCCGCCTCGCATGACGATGAAATGCCCTTCGGCTTCGATGATGTCGCGGGACGGCTGACGAGCCGCCTCGAAACCGTCGATCACGACATTTACGCGCTGCAGGACCGCGCGCGGCTGCTGCATGAAGAAATCGACTCGAAGGCGTCCTCGGAGACGAACCGGCACCTCTACATTCTGTCGATCATGACGGCCTTCCTGCTGCCGCCAACCCTGGTGACGGGCTTCTTCGGCATGAACACGGCCAATCTACCTTTTGCCGAAGGAAGCGGCGGCACGGAATATGCCGTGGCGATCATTATCGCCTCCATCGTGCTCGCATGGTGGCTGCTGAAGCGCGTCCGCATCCTCTGAACGCAAAAGGCCCGGCATTGCTGCCGAGCCCTGAAACCGAAAGCTTGCTTCACTCAGTAGTACGGCGAAACGCACTGCTGGCGCGGGCCGTTGTACGGCTGGAACGTATTGTCGTAGACCCGATAGGAACGGTAACGCGCCTGGCACCAAGCCACGTGACCCGAGCCGAGCGAAGCAGCCGGCGGAGGAGCCACATAGGTCGGCTGCGATGCAATAGCACCACCAATTATCGCACCAGCGCCGAAGGCGGCCAGCGGGAACCAGTAGCCGTCATAGTAGCGGTAGCCACTGCGATAGTAGGGATAGCCGCGATAGCCACCGTACCAACCCGGGCGATAGGCTGGGCGATAAGCCGGGCGGTACCCCGGATAATAGCCAGGGCGATAGCCTGGATAGTAGCCCGGCCGGTATCCGGGACGAAAACCGGGGCGGCAATACGGGCCACGGCAATACTGGACGTTCTGGACGTCACCAGATTTTTCGACCTGCGGCAGAGCCGGCATCTGCGTCGCCTGCGAGGGCGCATAGCCACTTGCCAGCGTGACAAAGGAAACGGCGGCAATCGCTATCTTCTTAAAAAACCCAGTCATGGAAGCTCCATTTCCAGTTGGAATACGCGCGCACGAGAACGCCAAGGCACTGAAAACGTTCCAATGACCAGTTTTCATGCTGTCGGTGCGACTTTCTGTTTTTAAGCGATCGCGGATTAACTGGACATTAACCGCCTATCACCACGCTCATTCCATGAAGCAATCCTGGAGAAATCTTCTGCTTCGCTTGATGGTTCCGGCGCTTGTCGCGGGACCTCCGACTATGGCTGTGGCGGCTGACACCCTACCCTGGAACAACCCCAACAACGCGCTCGTCATCGACGCGTACGAACTCAATACGATCGATTGGGATTCCCTGCTTTCGGACAAGCGCATCGCCGCCTTCATTTCGAAAGCTTCCGACGGACTTCCAGAGAGCTTCTCCTGCACCGGCGATCATGCCGGGGACACGGTTGCGCATTGCAAGACCATGTGGCGCAAATATGCGGTGAGCCGCGAGCTCTTTCAGACGCGGCGATTGGTTGCCCGGGCGGCCGGCCTCCTCTGGGGCTCCTATCACCTCGCCCGTCCCGGCAACCCGGTCGACCAGGCCAACCATTTCCTCGAATACGCCGATCCCAAGGACGACGAGATGATGATCCTCGATCTCGAGGGCATCGATCCGCAGAAATTCATGTCGCTGGAGGACGCACAGATATTTGCAGGCCATATCAGGGCAAGGACCGGACGCTACCCGGTTCTCTATACCAATCACAACACCGCCCGATATATTGCCGCATATCGCAACGACTATCCGGTGCTGGCGCGGCTACCGATCTGGTATGCGCGATACAGGCCCGACGTGAAGGGCGTGTTCCCGATGGGAAACTGGGACAACTACCTGATGTGGCAGTTCTCGTCGGGACAGAACTGCAGCAAGCGCCGCTGCCCTTACCGCGTTCCAGGCACATTGACGGATATCGATGTCAACGTCGCGCCCATGAGCCGCGCCGAACTCGCAAAGGTGTGGGCGCGGGGCAACCTCTTGCCGGCGCGCGAACCGGACCCGCCGCTCATTCTTGCCAAGATCGAGATGGAGCCGCGCGGAATGCCTGCCCAAGGCCCGGCAACCGCACAGCTTCCGCCGGATCCTATCGTCACATCCTCGATACCGCAGAGCGACGTCGTGCGCACGCGTCGAGACTTCTGAGAAACGTGCGCACAAAAAAGACCCCGTCTCGAAGAGACGAGGTCACTTGGGAGGGAGTCTTTTGGATTAGGCGACGACGGAGAGCTTCGCCTGATCGCCCTGCAGGCGGTTGACCATGAAGTTCGAGTACCATTCGAGGAACTGCATGACGCCGCCTTCATGCGCCATCGAATAAGGTCCAGGCTCGTAGGCCGGCGAGTGAATACCGAAGGCATTCTCTTCGACGATGCGACGGTCCTGATCGTTGGTTTCGGTCCACACATGCGTGAGCTCGGCCAGATCGTAGTCGACACCCTCGACGGCATCCTTGTGCACGAGCCACTTCGTCGTGACGGCCGTTTCATTGGCACTGAGCGGCAGCACGCGGAAAGAAATCGCATGGTCGCCGAGAATGTGGTTCCACGTCGTCGGGTAGTGGAACAGCAGCATCGTGCCGATGCGATCAAGCGTCACGTCGTCCGAAAGAGGCCTCTCGACGGCGCGCCTGCCGGACATGGTGTAGCTCTCTGCGTCCTCGATCAACGGCATGCGGGCGGTGCGGAACTGACCGTCGGGGGAAATCTGGAACTTGCTCGGCAAGCCAGCCGCCTCGCAGCGTGCCCAGTGACCCGCAATCTCGGGATCGTCGGCACCGCCGTCCGTGCCGGTGACGCTCGGCGCTTCCGGGTAGGTGCGGCAGAGTTCGGGGTGGTTGGCCGCGCAGTGATAGCATTCGCGGTTGTTTTCCCAGACGAGCTTCCAGTTGCCCTTCTCGATGATCGTGCTCTGGAAGGCGACCTTCGCCTCGCTCAAACGATGCGGCAGCATATAGGGCGCGACCATGTCGCGGATCGGCTGGAAATCCGGTGCATTCTGCGCGAGACAGATGAAGATGTAGCCGCCGAAGCTCTCGCAATGGACCGGCTTCAGGCCGTAACCGCTCTTGTCGAAATCATCGCCCATGTGGCGGGCAAAGGCGAGCTTGCCATCGAGGTCGTAGGTCCACTGATGATAGGGGCAGACGAGGCGAACCGAGGAGCCGTGCTCCTTGGTGCAGACGCGCGAGCCGCGATGGCGACAGCTGTTGTGGAAGGCGCGAATGACGTTGTCACGGCCACGGACGATGACAACGGGATAGTCGCCGATCTGGACCGTGAAATAAGCGCCCGGCTTCGGCAGCTCGCAATCATGGCCCATGAACAACCAGTCGCGATAATAGATCATCTCCATATCGAGCTTGAAATAATCCTCGTCGATATAGAAGGGCCGCTCGAGACTGAAGCCTTCCCTGCGGGTCTTGAGTTGCCGCAATACGTTGCTGCGAATATCCATCTGCATATCCTCGTATAATGGGCCGCCGCTTGATCGAAGGCGAGAGCCGCCGGAAGCTTCGCTCCCTCTCCGTCAGGAGACTTTCTTGATAGACATTTAAACACCGCTGGCGCGCGGCGTTTGGTTGTAAAGCGACATCGGCTTCGAAAATGACGACAGGCGGCAAAGGAGTGCGGAATCGAACGCGGTTCCAGCCTAAAAATGCTTCATTCTCGGCCAGCAAGGCCAATTACGACATTGCCGCAACCCAATTCACACTTGGGCTCTCGGCACAACCTTGCCACAGCTATCGTATTTGCGACATGGCGGCGGTGGCCAATATCCACCAACCCGCGCATGACGGCCGAATTTAATCTGCCATTAAGCATGATTGCCTATCCTTTCCACATAATCATCCATGTGGATATCTCTCATGGCGAAGCTTCGCTATTTCGACGCCACTAACAGCAATTCCCGCAACGCGGTACCGGTCACCTCGCATTCTGAATTTCTGCGCACCGGAAAGATCACGCGCACCCGGGCCCACTGGCTCGCCGAGGAGCGGCGCTACCTCACACATGACGAAGTCGCAGAGAAGACGGGCCGCAAGCTGGAGACAGCCGGCGCCAAGACGCATCGACATATCAACGGATTTCACCGTTCGATCCAGTTTCCGAAGCTGCTCTTCCACCGCACGCTGCAGGACAGCCCGCATTTAGGCTATTGCCACGTGACTGCGTCGCGGACGAAATTCGCCCGCTTCGAAGAAGTCAGCTGGGCGTTCTACATCGCGAATTTCTACGCCGACATCGGCGACAACGACAATTTCTTCCACAAGATCGATCTGAAGTATTCGCGCATGTATTTCGCGGTGGCGATCAAGCCCGGCGAACATACGCCGGAGAAGATGACGATCGACCGCTCGGTGAGGGGCAACGGGGTGCTTTTCCGCACCGACGATCCGCAAATCGCCATCAAGAACGTATTGCTGCTCGGCGCGCGCAACGAGCAGCTGCGCGAGATCATTCGCCAGCTCTGATCGCGATCATCCGCCAGCTCTGATCGGCATCATCGGCCCGCTTCGATATTGATCCGATCGCCGGGAAGGCATAAGGACTGCCGGACAGCAATCCGGACAGCGCATGGCACGATCGATCGACATCACGAAGGACAGGCAGCAGGCTATCGAAGCCGGTTGCGCAGTGCTTGGCGAGGGCTTCCCGATCGCGATCCCGACGGAGACCGTCTATGGGCTCGCTGCCGATGCGACCAATCCGGTCGCAATTGCCCACATCTACGAGACCAAGGGCCGCCCCCGCTTCAACCCGCTTATCTGCCACATGGCCGACCTTGCCATGGCTGAGAAGCACGCGGAGTTCGACCCCGTTTCACGCGCGCTGGCGGAAGCATTCTGGCCGGGGCCCCTCACGCTCGTCCTGCCGTTGAAGCCAGAGAGTGCCATTCAATCGCTGGCGACCGCAGGGCTTGATACCGTTGGCATCCGCGTGCCGAAGGGTTTCGCGGGAGAGCTGATCCGCGCCTTTGGGCGGCCGCTCGCCGCGCCCAGCGCCAACACGTCAGGCAAGATCAGCGCGACGAGCGCTGCCCATGTCGACGCCGATCTCGGCGAGCGCATCAGACTGATCCTTGATGCCGGTGCAAGCACCGTTGGCGTCGAGTCCACGATCGTCAAGGTCGAGGATGGCAAGCTCAGGCTCTTGCGGCCGGGCGGGCTGCCTGCCTCGGAGATCGAGCGCGTGGCCGGTCAAAAGCTGCTGCGAGCCAGGAAGGCGTCCGCGGCCATCGAGGCGCCGGGGATGCTGGCATCCCACTACGCGCCCGGCGCAACCGTCCGGCTGGACGCAACGCATGTCGATTCCCACGAGGCGCTGATTGCCTTCGGCAAGACGGCCGTTGCCGGTGCCGACGACGCCAGGATCGTCCTCAATCTCAGCCGGGACGGCGATCTCGCGGAAGCCGCGGCGAACCTCTTCGACTATATGAAGAAAGCCGACGCCAGCGGCGCGCAGACGATCGCCTTTGCAGCCATTCCCGACGAGGGGCTCGGCGAGGCAATCAACGATCGGCTCCGCCGCGCAGCCGCGCCACGTGAGTAAGCAAGAAGGATCATATTTCGATGAGCAGCGTTTCCCCCGAACTTCTCGACCGTTTCGACGCCATCGTCGGTGAGAAGCATGCGCTTAGGAGCGAAGCCGATCTCGCGCCGCATCTGATTGAAAACCGCGGCCTTTACCACGGCTCGTCCCCTCTTCTCCTGAAGCCCGGTTCGGTCGAAGAAGTGTCGTCGATCCTGAAGCTCGCAACCGAGACCGGAACCGCGGTCGTGCCGCAAACGGGCAACACGGGTCTCGTCGGTGGCCAGACGCCGCGCGAAGGCAAGTCCGACATCATCATTTCACTCGAACGCATGAACAAGGTTCGTGATGTCGATCCCGTCGCCAATGTCCTCGTCGCCGATGGCGGGGCGATCCTCGCGGACGTGCAGAAGGCGGCAGAGGCATACGGTAGGCTGTTTCCCCTCTCGCTTGGCTCCGAAGGTTCGTGCCGCATCGGTGGCAATCTGTCGACGAATGCCGGTGGCACGGCGGTGCTTGCCTATGGGAACATGCGCCAGCTCTGCCTCGGCCTCGAGGTCGTGCTGCCGACCGGCGAAATCTGGAACGGCCTGCGCCGCCTGAAGAAGGATAACACCGGCTACGACCTTCGCGACCTCTTCATCGGCGCGGAAGGCACGCTCGGCATCATCACCGGCGCCGTGCTCAAGCTCTTTCCGCAGCCTCTCGGAAAGCAGGTCGCTTTTGCCGGCCTTAACTCGGTCGAGGATGCCCTTGCCTTTTTCAACCTTGCGTCCAGCCTTTGCGGCACCTCGCTTACCGGCTTCGAACTGATGCCGCGCTTCGGCGTCGAGATTACCGCACGCAACATCGAGGGGGTACGCGATCCACTGGAATCGGCGCATCCCTGGTATGTCCTTGTCGATATTTCCACGTCCGATTCAGCCGAAACCGCCGAGCGCATGATGACGGCGCTGCTTGAGCAGGGCTTCGAGGCGGGGTTGGTTCAAGACGCAACAATCGCCACTTCGGTCGCGCAACAGCAGGCGCTCTGGCACATGCGCGAGAGCATGTCGGACGCGCAAAAACCAGAAGGCGGATCGATCAAGCACGACGTTTCCGTGCCGGTTTCGGCAATCCCGGTCTTCATGCACGAGGCCAGCGATGCAGTCATGGCGGCCATGCCCGGCGCTCGCATCTGCGCCTTCGGCCATATGGGCGACGGCAATATTCATTACAACATTTCCCAGCCTGTTGGCGCCGACAAACAGGCCTTCCTGGCGCGTTGGCGTGAACTGAACCACATCGTCCATGGCTTCGTGCTGGCGCACGGAGGATCGATTTCCGCCGAGCACGGGATCGGTCAGCTGAAGCGCGACGAACTGGCCTCGATCCGCCCGCCGATTGAAATGGAGCTGATGCGCAGGATCAAGCACGCCTTCGACCCGGCCGGCATCATGAACCCCGGCAAGGTCGTCAACGTCGACTAAGGGGCGACGATTTAAAGAAGGCTGGTGCTGGTCGTGCCGCCATTGGTCAGGATGGTGAGCGCCGGGGATGTGCCAGAGTTGTTCTGCAGATCATACATTGCCGTAAAGCGCTTCATGAGCTTGTCGACCTTCTTGGAATCCTGGAGATCCTCGAGATTGACGAACTTCCCAAGCATGGAAACCTGTTTTTCGACATCCATGTTCGAGACACTGGTCGGCAGGCTGAAGGTGGTTGTAATCACCTGGAACAACGCCTTGTCGCCTAGAATCGTGTAGAGCGATGTGATGTCGGGTGCGCTGCGCGCGAAATACAGCGCGAGGCGTACGCCGTCGTTCGTTTCACCTTCCTGCGATTCCAGCGTCTGCTGAACGTACTTTTGCTCCGTCCGGTCTTCGGCGCCAACATTCTGGACTGTCCCGATCTTGGCCCGCGTCAGGTTACCGTCGGTATCGAAGTTGAAGTCCGAGACAATCTCCTTGAACTTCAACTCAGCCTTCGTGTTGAGGTAGCTCTTGGGATCGGACGGATCGGAGGTAAAGATCTTGCGCAGCGTCTCCTCGTCGTATTTCTTCGGGTCGAGGCCGTTTGCCGTCAAGACCAGGCTGGTCAGCTTGTCGTTTGACAGGAAGTCGTCGAGAGACTTCACCTCCGCCATGCCTTTGGCGAATGCATCGACCGCTTTCGTCGCATCCTTGGAAGCCTTGTCCCTAAGCGGGCCGTCGCTCATGCCCATCAGCATGCGCGACTTATAGTTCGTCGCATATTTCGCCATCACGGCGGACGGCAGCGGCTGTATCTCCGCGGATATCTTGCCGTCAGCTCCAAAATTGAAGGCGCGGACCAGATTGGTGATCCGCTCGTCTTTTAACGAGGCGACGTAGCCGTCGGGATCGTAGGGGTCACTCTTCAGCAGCTTGCGGAACATGGAACGAGACACGTCCTGTTCCGTCAGTCCATAGGCGCGAAGCGCCATATCGTAAAGTTCAGGTAGGTCGTCGTTCTTCTTGTCAAAGTCTGCGGCGGCGTTCGAGCGCAGCAGGTCGTCAACCTTCTTGATCTTATCGTCGGCCATTCGCGTCTTGTAGTTTGCCACGGCCTCGTCGATCGCCTCGTTCTGCGCGTCCGCATATCGCACGCCGTAGAACGTCGTCGTATCCATCAACTGAGCACTCGATTGCGGGCCGGATGCAGCGGCGGCCGAACCATCGGCCGCGAAGCTGAACGCGGCATTGAGCGCGCTGAGCCCCTGGCTAGCGGCGAAGCTGGCATCAGTCAGGATGCTTTTGATGTCTGCGTCGCTGACGCTCGTGGGGACGCCATAGGCCGACCGCAGAGTGTTCATCATTTGCCCGTCAGCGATCAGGTCATCGACATTGGAGATCGTCGGGATCACAGTCTGGAAGTAATCGAGATTGGCGCGGACCTGCGAACTCGTGGCCCGTGCCTGCGCGATTGTTTGCGCCCCGGCGCCAGTGGCAACGCTGCCGTCGGCCTGGAAGTTGAAGGCCGAGTGGACGTCGTCGTAACCCAGCAAGCTGGCGTAGCTCGCATCCGTCAAGACGCTGCGAAGGTCGGCATCGCTGACGCTCTGGGGAAGCGAATAGGCATCCCTGATGTACTGGGTCAGCTTGGTATCAGCGATCAGGTCATCGACATTGGTGATGCTGACGATCTTTGATTGATAATAGCCCGTGGTGTTTGCGGCCTGGTCGGACATCGCTTTCATCTGATCCGACGTCTGTGCCGCATAGGACGCCGCAGCGGAATTGATGGTACCGTCCGCGTTGAAATTGAAGCTCTGATTGACGTTGCTCAAATCCAGCAAGCTTGCATAGCTCGCATCGGTAAGAACCAACCGGAGTGCCGCGTTGCTGAAATCGTCGCCCATGCTGAAGGCCGTTTTGATATAGGACGTCAGCCGCTTGTCGGCGATGATGTCGTCGACATTGGTGACGGTCCCGATCTTGGACAGATAGTAGGCTTTGTTGTAGTCGGCAGCCGCCGAGGTCGTGATCGATGGGACAGTCAGATTGTACTGCTCCATGACGGCGTCTTTCTGGGTGGCCGTCTGCGCCGTGCCGTTAACGGTGCCATCTGCATTGAAGCTGAATTGTGCGGCAAGCGCCTTATACTTGTCGTTGCCGTTGAGATTGACAAAGCTATTGGGATCGTTGACGTCGCTCGTCAAAACCTGCGCCAGGAAATCCTTGGAAACATAAGTGGGATCGATGCCGTAGGCCTTGAGAACATAGGTGCGCACGCGGCTGTCGCCGACGAGATCGGAAACGTTCTGAACCGCGTCTATCGCGTTGCTGTAGTATTTCGTTTCGGCCGCGGCATTCTTGCCTTCGTCCGCGAAGGATTGCGTGTAGAGACCGATCAGGTCGTCTTCCTGCGCGTCGCTCTGGGCATCCGCCGCGGGCGTGTGGAAATTGAACGCAGCAGCGAATTCCTTGTAGCGCGAATCGGAAAGCTTGTTGGCGAAGCTATTGGCGTCCGTCAGATCGCTTTCCAGCACCTTTTTCATGAAGGCCTTGGCGTAAGTCATGTCTTCGAGGCCATAGGCCTTCATCGCATAGCTGTAGAGCCGATAGTCGCCGAGGAAATCGTCGACGTCTTTGACGTTGTTGATGTTGTCCTTGTAATACTCGGCGTCGCGTTTGACCGTCGCCTGGGAGGCGACGCGATCCAGGCTCTGCTTCATGTTCCCGGACAACAAATTGTAGGCCATCGAAGCCGAGATCATAGTGCGTCCTTTTCCGGCAAAGTCTTCAAGCATGACAGATTGGTTCTGCGCCATTTTGCGATAAAAAGCTTACCCGAGACTTACCCATCCTGCGTTGCAATATGGCACAGCCGGCGTTCACCCTCCGGAAACCTTGCCGGCTTCGGTTTTGATAACCATCCAGGGAGGCAAAGTTTTCTTAACCGCGATTTTTAAGCTGTCTCGAACAGGCGGCGCCTATTGTCAGGCCATAGAGGGCGAAAAGCCCCGAGGAGAAGACCGCAAATCGGCTCTCAGGTAAGACAAGGGTAGAATGAACATGAACAACACCGTTATGAAGCCCGTATGGGCTGGAACGACGCTGCGTCTCGATCCGTCTCGCTTTCCCCAGCAGGTCAGCTACGCCATCCATGACTCCTCAAGTGACGTGAACATAACGATCGACGAACGTGGCGCCATCCTGCGCAAGGTTCTCTCCTCCAGCGGCCTGCCGCTTTCGATCGCGCTGCCCAAGCGCGCCTTCAAGGGCGTTGCGGCCCGGGCCATCGACCATGGCAACGGCGAGGTCACTGTTACGCTGGAGCTTCACCACGAGGACCCCGAGCTCTGCATACCGCTGCTGGTCGCCCACGACCTCGCAGATATCGCAGCCGACTGGCGAAGCTGGTCCGAGGCCTTCCGCATTCCGATGCTGATGGTCGAGGCCGACGGCGTTGCCCGCCCGCTGGAAGAGCATCTTGGCGACCTGCGCACTAGCGCATTGAAGCCGCGCCGCCGGCATTCCTACTTCGCAAACCGGCGTCCGCGCTTCCTCGTGCGCCGAACGACGGGCAAGCTCGGCGTCGCCATGAAGATCGAAGGCAAGGAAATCATCGCCCGCAACTAAGCGGTGCGTCATTTCAGACCATCAATGCCCGGCCATTGTGCCGGGCATTTTCGTTTCCGCCTCAGGGCAGGACGAAGAGAAGCGACAGGAAGAGGCCGAGAAAGATGATCAGGCCGACGCGATTGTTCGACTTGAACAGCGCAAGGCACTGGTCGGCATCGTCGATATTGAGCGTCACGATCTGCCAGGCGAACATGCCGGCCGCGATGAGCAGGCCGAGATAGCCGAACGGGCCGACGCCTGCGGACAGGAAGGCGCAGAAGGCAAGCACGAGCGTCAGGCCATAGAGGCCGACCAGCCACTGTTTCGTCTTGTCGCCGAACAGCCGCGCGGTCGAGCGGACACCGATCAGCTCGTCGTCCTCTTTGTCCTGGTGGGCATAGATCGTGTCGTAACCGATCGTCCAGACCACCGAGGCGACGTAGAGGAGGATTGGCGCCAGTGAAAGGTCGCCGAAGATTGCCGCCCAGCCCATCAAAGCACCCCAGGAAAAGGCAAGGCCAAGGAAGAACTGTGGCCAGTCTGTAAAGCGCTTGGCAAAAGGATAAAGCGCCACGATAGCGAGCGAGAGGACGCCGAGAATGACGGCAAACCAGTTCAGCTGCAGCACGACCAGCAGCCCGACCAGCGCCTGCAGGACGATGAACGCCTTGGCCTGCGTGCGTGTCACCCGACCCGATGGCAGCGGCCGCGAGCGGGTGCGCGCCACTTCCATGTCGATCTTGTGGTCGACGAGATCGTTGTATGTGCACCCAGCCCCGCGCATCGCGACAGAGCCGATGAAATAGAGCACGAGATAGAAAATCAGCTGGCCGCCGGAAAACTGGCCAATATGAGCCGCCGCATTCGCGGCCATGGCAGCCGACCAGAAGCAGGGCCACATCAGCAATTGCCAGCCGATCGGCCGATCCCAGCGCGCAAGCTGCGCGTAGGGCCAGAGCCAGGGAGGCAGGACCCGGTAAACCCAGTTGTTCGAAGGCGCATCCGCAACGCGCCCGTTTATTCCGCCGATCTGTTGCATGACGCCATCTAGCGAGCCGTCGAGGCGCGGGTCAAGGTCAATTCACGGCCGCCGGGGCGACCTTTCAGCGCTGGTTCCACCGCCTGATCACCGGCTCCGTCAGGTCGTGCTCGTAGCCGAGAACGCTGATGCTTGCCGTGTCGAGGATGAAGCGCGCGCCATCGGTCGGCGGCAATCCGAGCCAGCGCGCGCCAAGGACGCGCAGGAAGTGCGAGCTGGAAAAGATCAGGATCGGGGCATTGGCCAGCCGCAACTCCGATATGATCCGATCTGCTCGCCCGCCGACATCGCCCGCCGCCTCGCCCTTGGGGCAGCCGTCGCGAAACAGCTGCCAACCGGGTCGGCTCGCGTGGATTTCCTTGGTGGTGATACCCTCGTAGGCGCCGTAGTCCCATTCCGCCAAGTCATCCTTGACGATCGCGCCGGCGCCAAAGCCCGAGAGTTCGCAGGTGTCGCGCGCGCGCTGCGACGGGCTCGACCACACGGCCGCAAAACCTCTACCCGCAAGGCGCGAACCGACGTCACGTGCTGCGGCCTCGCCTTTTGCCGTGAGCGGAATGTCACTGCGACCGGTGTGCCGCCCAGACAAACTCCACTCGGTTTCGCCGTGACGCACGAGATGGATTTCCGGAAGGGTGCTTGCCATTGTCATCAAGCTCCGAATTTAAAGACGGCGCGGCCTTTGCCGCGCCTTTTGATCTGGATCAGAGAATGACTTTTTCGAGCGGCGTGCGCGTCGCCTCGAACTCTTTCAGCTTCGCCTCGTTCTCGGCAATGTAGTCGCGGTTATCGGGGGTGGAATACTGGTTCTTGGAAATCTGGATCTGCATGATGAAAAGTTCGTCCCAGCGGAAGCCCATTTCCGACCCCGCAAGGTAGAATTCCCACATGCGGAAGAACTGCTCGTCATAAAGCGCAACCGCCTCGGCCCTGCGCGCCACGAAGCGTTCACGCCAGTGACGCAGTGTGTAGGCATAGTGCAGCGGCAGAACTTCGACATCGCGGACGAGCAGTCCCGCCTTTTCGATAAAAGGTATGGTCTCACCGATCGATGGGATATAGCCCTGCGGGAAAATGTACTTCTCGATGAAGGCATTGGTCGCAAAGCTTGGCTTCGGACGTGCGATCGAGTGCAACACCATGACGCCGTCATCGTCTAGGAATTCATGCACTTTCTTGAAGAACTTGCCGAAATTGCCGATGCCGACATGCTCGAACATGCCGACCGATACGATGCGGTCAAATTTCCTGCCCGTCATCGTGCGGTAGTCCTGCAGTTCGAAGCGCGCGCGATCGCCAAGACCACGCTTCTGAGCTCGCTCCCGCGAGATCTTCAGCTGCTCCTTGCTGAGCGTGATGCCGGTGAGCTCCAGTCCCGGCGTGGATTCCACCAGGTACATGCCCATGCCGCCCCAGCCGGAGCCGATCTCCAGGACACGCTGGTTCGGTTCGAGCAGAAGCTTCGCGGCAATGTGCCGCTTCTTGGCGACCTGCGCCTCCTCCAGGCTGATGCCGGGTGGGTTGTAGTAGGCGCAGGAGTATTGCCAATCCTCGTCCAGGAAGAGTTCAAAGAGCTTTTCGGACAGGTCGTAGTGGTGGGCAACGTTTCGCCTGTTGCGGTTGATCGGCATGCGGCTCTTCAGCTGCTGCAGGGCGATGCGTCCGATCAGGAGAGCCGCCATCGGGATATCGAAGATCTCGTTGGTGGTGTTCTTCTTCACCATCGCCAGGAAATCGTAGATGTTGCCCTGTTCGAGAATGAACCGGCCTTCCATGTACATTTCGCCTAGCTTTAGGGTGGGATCGCGGCGGATCAGCTGTTCCGCCTCTTCATCGGCAACGCGGGCGACAACGAGTTCGCCTGTGCCATCACCGACCGCATGCGTCTCGCCATTGGCGAGAGTGAGTCTCAGATTACCCTTACGGATGATTTTTTGGACAATCGATAAGAAAGCCGACGCCATAAGTAAGGCCTCGCAATGTGACAGGATGATCCGATCAACTTAGTATCTCTCATCCGCCTTACAAGCGCCGTAATTCGCACCTCGGCAACATGGTCGCCGAAGTGTGACATTTTTGCAAATTTGGTTGCTAAGCGCTTATTTTCGCTTCATGGCCTCAGCCAGTGCAGCTCCAAACGCACCTTGGCTTTCCTGCTTTGGCGAAGCCGACCGCCGGTCATTCTGGCCGCGAACCGGCTGATTTCCACGTGGCTCGCCACGCGGAGCGGAGGTCTGCGAACCATCGTCCTTTCTCATCGACAGGCCGATGCGCTTACGCTTGGCATCGACCTCGACGACGCGAACTTTTACGACGTCGCCAGCTTTCACAACTTCGTGAGGATCTTTGACGAAGCGATCGGCGAGCTGCGAAACGTGCACCAAACCGTCCTGATGGACGCCAATGTCGACGAAAGCCCCGAAGGCCGCGACATTGGTCACGGTGCCTTCCAGCATCATGCCCGGCGTGAGGTCCGAGATCTCATGAACGCCTTCGGCGAAGGTTGCTGTCTTGAAGCTCGGGCGCGGGTCGCGGCCGGGCTTTTCCAACTCGGCCAGGATGTCCTTCACCGTCGGCAGGCCGAATTTCTCATCGATGAACTGACGCGGATCGACGGCCTTCAGCACGGCGGTGTCGCCCATCAGCGAACGCAGGTCGCGGCCGCAGGCGGAGACGATCTTCTTGGCGACGCCATAGGCTTCTGGGTGGACTGAGGAGGCATCGAGCGGCTCCTTGCCATCGCGAATGCGCAGGAAGCCGGCGCATTGCTCGAAGGTACGCTGGCCGAGGCGGGCGACCTTCAACAGGTCACGGCGGGTCTCGAAGCGACCTTCGCTGTCTCGATGCTTGACGATCGCGTCGGCAATCGAGGCGCCCAGGCCGGAGACACGGGAGAGCAGCTGCGCGGAAGCGGTGTTAAGATCGACGCCGACGGCATTCACCGCGTCTTCGACGACGGCATCGAGCGAGCGCGACAGCTTCTGCTGATCGACATCGTGCTGGTACTGCCCGACGCCGATCGACTTCGGCTCGATCTTGACGAGTTCGGCCAGCGGATCCTGCAGGCGGCGGGCGATGGAAACGGCGCCGCGCAGCGAGACGTCGAGGTTGGGGAACTCGAGGGCGGCGGTCTCCGAGGCGGAATAAACCGACGCGCCAGCTTCAGAGACGATCACCTTGGTCGGCTTCGGCGCCGGCAGATCGGCCAGCATGTCTGCCACCAGCTTTTCCGTCTCGCGGCTGCCGGTGCCGTTGCCGATCGAAATCAGTTCGACATTGTGCTTGCGGATCAGCGATGCCAGTTCGAGCTGCGCACCGCGCACGTCGTTCCGCGGCTGGAAGGGATAGACGGTCGAGGTCGCCACGACCTTACCGGTGGCGTCGGTGACGGCGACTTTGACACCGGTGCGGATGCCCGGATCAAGGCCCATGGTCGGGCGCGAACCGGCTGGCGCTGCCAGCAGCAGATCCTTGAGGTTGCGGGCGAAGACGTGGATCGCCTCTTCCTCGGCACGTTCGCGAAGTTCGCGCATCAGGTCGAGCGACAGCGACATGGAGAGCTTGACGCGCCAGGTCCAGCTTGCGACGTCCATCAGCCAGCGGTCGCCGGGACGGCTCGCGCCGATCTCGTAGGCGGCGGCGATCATGCGCTCGACCGGCTTGTTGGGAGAGACGGTCTCGGCATCGGCCTCGATGGTCAGCGTCAGCACTTCTTCGTTCCAGCCGCGAAGCATGGCTAGCGCGCGGTGACCGGGGGCGGTCGCCCAGCGCTCGGAATGGTCGAAGTAGTCGGAGAACTTCTCGCCAGCGGCCTGTTTGCCATCGACCACCTTGGCCTTCAGCAGGGCAGCGCTGCGCATATGGGCGCGCAACTTGCCAAGCAGATCGGCATTTTCGGCGATGCCTTCGGCGACGATGTCGCGCGCGCCTTCGAGTGCCGTCTTCACATCCGGCACATCGGCGGTGATGTAGCCCTCCGCCAGCGTCGCAGGCTCCTTCGAGCGATCAGCCAGGATCGCCTCCGCCAGAGGCCCGAGGCCACGCTCGCGGGCGATCTCGGCGCGGGTGCGACGCTTCGGCTTGTAGGGGAGATAGAGATCTTCAAGCTCGGCCTTGGTGGCGGCACCGGCGATCTTGCCAAGCAGTTCGTCGGTCATCTTTCCCTGGCCGTTGATGGACTCGACGATCGTATCGCGCCGCGCTTCCAGTTCGCGCAGGTAGACCAGTCGCTCCGCAAGGTTGCGCAGCTGCGTATCGTCCAGCCCGCCCGTTACTTCCTTGCGGTAGCGGGCGATGAAGGGCACGGTCGCCCCCTCGTCCAGCAGCTCGATCGCCGCCTTGGCCTGGTCCGGCCGGGCGTTGATTTCGGAGGAGATGACAGCGGCGAGCGAGCGGAGGTCAGCGGCCATGAGAATTCCTGCGTTTTCACAAAAGTTGCGGGACCATAGCGGCGAAAAACGGCAAGGCAATGCCCGACGTCCCTATCCACAGCAACATAGCACGGCCAGCGGCCGTTTTTGCGGTTGTGCAGATGCGGCATTCTTTGCTAGCAGAGGCGACCGTTTTTAGCCCCGCCTTTGTGGCGCCTTCCCCAGAGAAGGCAAGGAAAGTGACATGCCAGATCTGCTCCTAGAACTCCGCTCCGAAGAGATCCCGGCCCGCCTGCAGCGCAAGGCTGCCGGCGACCTGAAGAAGCTCGTGACCGATGCGCTTGTCGAAGCAGGACTTTCCTACGAGGGTGCGCGCGAATACTGGACCCCACGCCGGCTGACGCTCGATATCCGCGGCCTGACGGCGCGCTCCGCCGATGTGCGCGAAGAGAAGAAGGGTCCCCGCACCGACGCCAACGAGAAGGCGATCGAAGGCTTCCTGCGCGGCGCCGGTCTGTCTTCCGTTTCCGAGGCGCAGATCCAGAGCGACCCGAAGAAGGGCGACTTCTACATCGCCATCATCTCCAAGCCCGGTCGCACCGCTGAAGAGATCATCAGCGATGTCATGCCTGGCATCATTCGCGATTTCCCCTGGCCGAAGCCGATGCGCTGGGGCGCGGCTTCCGCTCAGCCGGGCTCGCTGCGCTGGGTCCGGCCGTTGCAATCGATCGTCTGCACGTTCGGCACCGAGCATGAAGAGACCGTCGTCATTCCGTTCTCAATCGACGGCATCGTCGCCTCCAACGTGACCTACGGCCATCGTTTCCATGCGCCCGGCGCCATCACCGTCAAGCGTTTCGGCGATTACATCGCGAACCTCGAAAAGGCCAAGGTGATCCTCGATGGCGAACGCCGCAAGGACATCATCCTGCATGATGCCCGCGATGTCGCCTTTGCAAACGGACTGGAACTGGTCGAGGACGAAGGCCTGCTCGAAGAGGTCTCGGGCCTCGTCGAATTGCCGCAGGTCCTGTTGGGCAGCTTCGAGGAAGACTACCTCTCGATTCCGGCGGAGATCATCCGCCTGACGATCAAGACGAACCAGAAGTGTTTCGTGACGCGCCCTGTTGGCGGCGACACGCTGTCGAACAAGTTCATCCTCGTCTCGAACATCGAAGCCAGCGACGGCGGCAAGGAAATCATCCACGGCAACGGCAAGGTCGTGCGCGCGCGCCTGTCCGACGCGCTGCACTTCTGGAAGCGCGACCAGGGCGATCTGCCTGATCTGGAGACACTGGAGGCTTCGGCAAAGAAATTCGACCTCGACCTCAAGAAGCCGCTCGACCAGCGCATGGCGAAGCTCGATGCGCTTGATGTGACGTTCCACGCCAAGCTGGGTACACAGGGTGAGCGCGTGGAGCGCATCCGCGCCATGGCCGCAAAGGTCGCTTTCCCGGTCGGTGCCGATTACAAGCTGGTCGACAGGGCCGTGGTGCTTGCCAAGGCCGATCTGCGCACCGAGGCTGTCGGCGAGTTTCCGGAACTGCAGGGCGTCATGGGGCGCAAGTATGCCGCCCTTCAGGGCGAGGATGCCGTTGTCGCGACCGCGATCGAGGAGCACTACAAGCCGCAAGGCCCGTCCGACCAGCTGCCACAGGACAAGGTCGCGATCACAGTGGCGCTTGCCGACAAACTCGACACGCTGATCGGCTTCTGGGCTGTGGACGAAAAGCCGACCGGTTCGAAGGATCCGTTTGCGCTGCGCCGGGCTGCCCTTGGCGTCATCCGCATCCTTCTCGAGCGGAGTGTGCGCCTGACGCTGCTGCCGCGCATCACCAGCCACATGGGCCGCATCGATACGGATATAGGCAAGACTGTTGACGACAACGACCTGTCACGCCAGTTCGACCTCCTCTCCTTCTTCCATGACCGCCTGAAGGTCTATCTGCGCGATCAGGGCGCGCGCTACGATCTCATCGATTCCGTGCTGACGCCGGAGGCCGACGACCTCTTGATGATCGCCCGCCGTGTCGAGGCACTAACGGCCTTCATCACGTCCGAGGATGGCAAGAACCTCCTGGTCGGCACCAAGCGTGCCACGCAGATCCTGGCTGCCGAGGAAAAGAAGGGCACGGTGATCGCCGACGGCGTCTCCGAAAATCTCTTCCGACTCGACGCCGAGAAGCAGCTCTTTGCCGCCATCACCACCGCTTCCGCAGAAGCCTCTGCGGCCGTCGACAAGGAAGACTTCCGCTCGGCGATGGAAGCGCTCTCCAGGCTGCGTGCTCCGGTCGACCGCTTCTTCGACGACGTGTTGGTCAATGACGAAGACGCTGCAATCCGCGCCAATCGCCTTTCCCTGCTTCGCCTGATCCGCGAGGCAACCGGCACGGTCGCCGACTTCTCGAAGATCTCGGGTTAAGCGCATCAGATGCGGCGTGCGGATGACGCCTTAACATCCGACATTTGCTGCAGATTTCCATCCTTGCTCAGATTTTGATTCAAGGATGGAAATCTCTGATTTCCGTCAGCCAGCAACTCCGATTGTAGCCGCCGAGAGAACCGCATAACGCGCGGCCTTGGCAATGGTCACAAGCAGCAGGAACATCGGAAGCGGTTCGCGCAGCACACCGGCGACGATGGTGATGGGATCGCCGATAACAGGCATCCAGCTCAGAAGCAGCGACCACTTGCCATAGCGCCGATACCAGCTTTGCGCCTTGTCGAGCGCAGGCTGGCGGACGGGAAACCAGTGCTTGTCGCGAAATCGTTCAATGCCGACGCCGAGCAGCCAGTTGACGGCCGAGCCAAGGACGTTGCCTATTGTCGCCACCGCGATCAGCGCAATGACCGGATGCTGCTTCGCCAGGATGAGCGCGACGAGGCCGGCTTCCGACTGCATCGGGAATATCGTGGCAGCCGCAAAAGCCGCCAGGAACAGCGCGGCATAAACCGCAAGATCGGTCATGGCTTGTCCGCGCCAATGCTTAGCTGCACCCTGCATCCCTTCATCAAGTCTTACGGCGGACTGGAACTATCACGTCCTTGGCGTTATGCCAAAGTCATGAACAAGATCCTCGTCAGCGCCTGTCTCATGGGCCATGCCGTCCGTTATGACGGCCAGTCGAAGCCGCTCGCCCATCCCGCGATCGCGCGCTGGATCGAGGAAGGCCGGCTGGTGACAGTCTGTCCCGAGATGTCCGCCGGAATGCCGGTGCCGCGTCCGCCCGCCGAAATTGAAGGCGCAGCCACGGGCGAGGATGTCCTCTCCGGCCGTGCGCGCGTCGTCGAGGTCAGCGGAGGCGATGTGACGGGCGAGTTCAAGCGGGCTGCCGAGAATGCACTGGCGCTCGCGATCGAAACAGGCTGCCGTTATGCGCTGCTGATCGATGGCAGCCCCTCCTGCGGCTCGGGCTTTGTCTATGACGGCACGTTTTCCGGGCAGAAGCTCGCAGCAAATGGCGTGACGGCCGCGCTTCTGAAGCAGGCTGGCATTGCCGTCTACTCCGATCGCGAAATTGAGGAACTTGTCGCAGGGCTTACTGCCGACGAGGCCGCGACGGCCGACTCCCCTTAATTCAAAACGGCCGTCGGAACGCCCGACGACCGTTTTCTTGCTTGGCGCCCGAACCTCAGGCGGCCCGGCGAACCTGCGCGCTGTAATCCTGGCTGTCACCAACGCGGAAACCGCGGATGAGGTTCAGAAGCTCGTCGGTGTCGCTTGCTAGCGACTCGGCCGACGCAGTGGTTTCCTCGGCCATCGCGGCGTTCTGCTGCGTCGCAGCGTCGAGCTGGTTCATCGAGGACGAGATCGACCGCAGCGTGGTATCCTGCTCGGAGGCGCTGTGGGCGAACTTCGCAACGATCTCGTTGGCGGCCTTGATCTGGTCAGAGATACGCTTCAGCGCCTCGCCGGCTTCGCCGACCAGACGGACGCCCTGATCGACCTGGCCGGACGAGCGGGCGATCTGATCCTTGATCTCCTTGGCAGCCGCAGCCGAGCGCTGTGCCAGCTCGCGCACTTCCTGAGCGACGACCGCGAAGCCCTTGCCGGATTCGCCGGCACGGGCGGCTTCGACGCCGGCGTTCAGAGCCAGCAGGTTCGTCTGGAAAGCAATGTAGTCGATGACGCCGATGATCTTGCCGATCTCGGCAGACGACTTCTCGATACCGCTCATCGCTTCGATCGCTTCGGAGACGACGGCATCGCTACGGCTCGCCTCGCCGCTGACGGCCTCGACACGCTTGCTGGCTTCATGGGCGCCTTCGGCGGTCTGGCGGACGGCGACGGTCAGTTCA
Organism: Rhizobium sp. RHZ01; assembly: GCF_014851595.1. Taxonomy (NCBI): domain Bacteria; kingdom Pseudomonadati; phylum Pseudomonadota; class Alphaproteobacteria; order Hyphomicrobiales; family Rhizobiaceae; genus Rhizobium; species Rhizobium sp. RHZ01. Next base: position 21,217 of record NZ_JACUZZ010000036.1, on the reverse strand, counting down.
TCGAGCGCTGCGGAGGTTTCTTCGAGGCTCGCGGCCTGACGCTCTGTGCGCTGCAACAGATCGTTTGAGGCGCGACGGATCTCTTCCTTGCTGACGGCAATGTCGCCGCCCTTGGCGCTGACCTTGGCCATGGCAGCTTCGAGATGCGCAAGCGCATCGTTGAAGTTGTCGCGAAGAGCTGCGTACTTCTGGCCTAGATCGGCGCAACGGACCGTCAGGTCACCTCGGGCGATCAGCTCCAGCGCCTGGCCGATGGTCGAGACAACATGGTTCTGGGCGACCGTTTCCTCGCGCTGCAGGCGCTGGCTGCAATCCCGGATCGATGAACTCCCGACCTCTGCGTTGACCACGCGTGGCGACGACAATCATGCGTCTTCCGGCTTTGGTTGTTAGAGTTAGAGTGAATGAATTAACAATTGCCAAGTGCGGGCGCTCAAAGGATTATCAAATATAATCAGTGCATTCTTGCAGTGTGCGGCAAGTTTGATTCATCTGCGCGCCCTTAAGTTGAAGTGGTGTCGCAAGGCACGCCGTACAGTTTTCCGACTCTGGCGGTTGCGCTATACTTGCTGCATGGCTGAGGCTTCGCATGCCTTCGGTGAATTCGTTCTCGATCCCGGCTGCGGCTTGCTGCGGAATGGGCGGGCGGTCGCGCTTGGCCAACGCGGCGCGGCTCTTCTTGAAGTGTTACTTGAAGCCCGCGGCAATGTTGTTTCCAAGGATGCGCTGATGGAGCGCGTTTGGCCCGGAACCGCAGTCGAGGAAAGCAACCTGACTGTCCAGGTGGCGGCGCTTCGCAAAGTGCTCGGTCTTACACCCGATGGGCAGGAATGGATTGCGACGGTGCCGCGTGTCGGTTACCGCTTCATCCGCGCGAACATTGAAACGAAAGCCGCTGCTCCAGCCCCGGAGTTGAAGCCGACCCTAGCTGTCCTCCCCTTCAGCAATCTTAGCGGCGATCCAAACCAGGACTACTTTGCCGATGGGATCGTCGACGACATTATTGCAGCCCTCAGCCGGTTCCGAAGCTTTGCCGTCGTCGGCCGGGACTGCTCCTTTGCCTACAAGGGCAGCGGGATGGATGTGCGCAAGATCGCGGCGGAACTCGGTGTCAGCTACGTGCTTGAAGGCAGCATCCGGCAGCAGGGCAACCGCTTGCGCATTGTCGCCGAACTCGTCGAGGGTCAAGGCGGCACGCATATGTGGGCGCAGACCTTCGACGGGACGCTGGACGAGATATTCGACTTTCAGGATCGCATCACCGAGCGCGTCGCAACGCTGATCGAACCGCTGATCCAGACGGCCGAGATCGAGCGGTCACGACGTGAAAGGCCCGGAAGCGTAGCCACCTACGACATCTACCTGCAGGCGCTGGCCAAGATCTCGACCGAAATCGAAAGCGATAACGCTGCCGCCTATGCGCTTCTCATGCAAGGGCTGGCCGTCGAGCCTGACAATGCGCAGTTGCTTGCCCATGCGGCATGGGCGCTCGAGCATCGCTACACGATGGGTTGGCCGTCGCTCACCGAGGACGACGTGCAAACCTGCGGCGCACTGGCGCGGCGGGCGCTGGAGCACTGCGCCGGCGACGCCATGGTCATGGCTCATTGCGGCGTCGCCCTGATGCAGACGGTGAAGGACTACGATTGGGGTCCTGCAGTTCTGCAGGCGGCCGCCGAATCCAATCCCAACAACCCGATGGTCGTTGTCAGGGCCGGCATCGGGCATCTTCATTGCGGCAACGTCAACGACGCACTCAGCCACTTCCACAGGGCCAACCGCTTGACCCCAGGTGACCGCGGCGCGCATTTCTCGCATTGCGGCATCGCGCATGCCCACGTGATCCTCGAAGAATACGAGCAGGCGGTGGCCTGGGCTTCGAGAGCGCTGGCCAGCAATCCGAATTTCGAGCCAACGCTATGGTTGCTCATTGCTGCGAGTGCGCATCTCGGCCGCATGGAGGAAGCCCATCGCCACCTAGCGGCGTTGAGACGACTGACGCCTGATATAACCGTCGAGCGCATCCGCGTCGGCCAACCCGGCAAATATCCGGATCGCATTGCTGCCCTCCTCGACGGGTTGAGGTTGGCAGGTGTCCCTGAGCGCTAGTTTCGGATCGTTTCGGAACTTTTCCTTGGGCCTTTCAGGACCGGAAGGCCGCAACCGGCAGAGACTGCTTCCCACAGCAAAACCGCAAGTGGGAGACGGCCATGATTACGACGCTGACCATCCTTTCCCTCGATCAGGGACGCATCTACTCCCCTCCGCCGGAGCCGGTTCCCGAGCTGACGGCTGCTGAAGCTGCCGCTGCCGTTGCTGATAGCCAAGGCACCAAACACCATTTGCGTTGGCTGGATGTTTCGACTGGATTGCACGCACTTGCGCGCCTGCTTGCGCCGAACTTTGGCAACTCCCCGTTCGGCAAAGCTCACTAGAAATAAAAAAATGCGTCCCTGCTTCTCTCAGGGACGCATTTTATCCACCGCGGGGTGGACCCCGGACGACCGAAACTTTGGTCAGGCTCGGGCAGGGAACTGGAAATCAGGGTCGAAGTTCAAAGTTGAAAACGTCGAGCGGCGCCTTTTGTTCCTTCGGCACGCCTGCCACGCCTGCCGCGACCGGCTTGACGTCGCCACCGATGACTGCAGCCGTCGTCGAGGCGCGGTCGATGTTGTCGGCCGGCTGCGTGGCGGCTGTCATTGGTTCGGCTGGCGCCTTGGTTACAAAAACAACGGGCGAGCCGCCCATCCAGCCTTCGGTGCGATAGAGCTTCTTCTCACCGTTGACGTCGCGAACTTCCGAGGATTGCAGCGCGCCAGGTGCCAGCGTCGGTACGGTGTAGTCCTTCCTGCGCTCGACCTTTTCAAGCGGCGGGCAGGTTTGGCAGCTTTCCTGGCTGATGCTCCCGCCATTGGTGCGCGCGTCCTTGCCCACGACTTCGATCGAGGAGGCACAGGCAGACCCTGCCGTAAACACAGCTATCGCACCCAAGATGACCTGACGCATGGAACACTCCGTCTCACGTTGAGAAGAGACTAGCGTGGCTTTGTTTCCATCCCGTCAGGGGAAAGGGTAAAAATTTAGAGAACTGACCCGATTTCGGGTTTGCTCACGCTTTTTCGCGGTCGATCGCGCGCCAACCGATGTCGCGGCGGCAGAAGCCATTGTCCCAATCGACCTTGTCGAGGAGCGCATAGGCACGCGTCTGCGCCTCGCCAACCGTCTTCCCTGTGGCGGTGACGTTCAGCACGCGGCCACCCGTTGCGACCAGCGCTCCGTCCTTGAGCGCTGTGCCGGCATGAAACACCTTGGCGCCCTCGCCCGCTTCCGGGATATGGCGGATCGGCGTGTCCTTGTCGTAGGAGCCCGGATAGCCCTCCGATGCCATGACGACCGTCAGGGCCGGATCATCCGTCCATTCGGCGGACACCTGATCGAGCGTCCCGGTGGCGGTGGCGTGGAGAAGCGGCAGAAGATCGCTCTTCAGACGCATCATCAGCACCTGGCACTCGGGATCGCCAAAGCGGACATTGTACTCGATAAGCTCGGGGCCCTTGGCGGTGATCATCAGGCCGGCGAAGAAGACGCCGGAGAAGGGATAGCCGCTTTCGGCCATGCCGCGCATGGTCGGCTCGATGATTTCCTTCATCGTGCGCTCGACCATCTCGGCGGTCATGACGGGAGCAGGCGAATAGGCGCCCATACCGCCGGTGTTCGGGCCGGTGTCGCCCTCGCCCACCCGCTTGTGGTCCTGGGCCGTTGCGAGCGGCAGGACATGCTTACCGTCGCAAAGGCAGAAGAAGCTCGCTTCCTCGCCATCGAGATAGGCTTCGATAACGACCTCGGCGCCAGCGGCACCGAAGGCACCCTCGAAGCAATCGTCGACGGCAGCAAGCGCCTCATCAACGGTCATGGCAACAGTCACACCCTTGCCGGCAGCAAGGCCATCCGCCTTGACGACGATCGGGGCGCCCTGCTGGCGAATATAGGCCTTCGCCTTCGGCGGGTTGTTGAAGCGCTGATAGGCACCGGTCGGAATGCCGTAGCGGGCGCAGATATCCTTGGTGAAGCCCTTCGAACCCTCGAGCTGGGCTGCTGCTGCCGATGGGCCGAAGACTGCAAAGCCTGCGGCGCGCAGCTTGTCAGCAATGCCGGCGACGAGCGGCGCTTCCGGGCCAACCACGACGAAGTCGATCGCCTTGTCCTTGCAGAAGGCAATGATGGTATCATGATCGTCGACATTGACGGCAACCAGGGTCGCGTGGTCGGCAATGCCGGGATTGCCGGGCGCGGCGTAGAATTCCGTCATGAGAGGCGATTGCGCCAGCTTCCAGGCCAATGCGTGCTCGCGTCCGCCCGATCCGATCAACAGAACCTTCATGCCCGTCCCTTTCACGTTTCCGTCTGGCGGTTAAGGGGAGAGCGCCGAAAGGTCAAGCAGGAATGCTTGCCCGGGGTCAAGCAGGAATACTTGCTACGTCAAGCACAGTCGCTTGCCGGGGGCTCAAGCAGGAATGATTGAGCAGGACGCCTTACCAGCCGCCGCCACCGCCACCACCACCGCCGCCGCCGGAAAAGCCGCCCGACGAGCCGCCGGAAAAGCCGGAGGACGAGCTTGATGGCGGTGCCGGAATGGTGGAGGCGATCGTCGAGGCCATCGACGAAGAAAAGCCGCCGATGCGATCGGAGAAATTGCCGCTGCCAAAATTACCGGAATACCAGGAGGGAGCATAGGCCGCTGCAGCGGCACCCGCCGCCGCAGCAGCAAGCCATGTTTCAAACGCGCGCGACCAGGGCTTTTCGACGCCAAGCGCCACGGCATAGGGCAAGAGCTTCTCGAAATGCTGGGGCGACATCTCAGGCGCCCCAGCCATGTTCATGCGGTCCTTCTCGGCCAGCGTCATGTACTGGCGGAGACCGTCGATGCCATCCATCAGCTTGGCACCGAGCGGGGTCGGCGCACCCATGATGAAGACGTAGAGCAGGTTCAGGAGAATGATGCCGCCGATCGCAAACAGCATCGGCGTCTCATGCAACTCGACCAGCGACGAGAACAGCGCCAAAGCCAGCGACGAAACGATGCTGAAGCCGATGAAGACAGCAATGGCGATCGCGATCACCGACATGATCTTCGCGCCGAGCGATCTGCCGGGGCGGAACGACTTGGCGAAGCCAGCGACGAACACCGAGATGAAGACGACGACGCCAATCGGAATGATCATCAGGGCGATCGCATCGGGTTCAAGCGTTCCGAAGACGAAGAGGGCCACCAATGAAGCGGCGCTGAGCGCTATGCCGCCGGTCGTGTAGCCAGCATTCGCGTTGTAGTACTTGCCGCGGTGCTCGCGCTCGATAGCTGCGCGGAAGCTGTCGCCGACCGATTTCACCTTCGTTCCGTTCGCTTCATCGATCGTCAGCGAGCCCTTGGCTCCGACTGCGTTAAGCAGGCTGGCTTCCCCTGCTTCCAGCTTCTCCTTGCCGACCGGCTTGTCGGTGCGGCGGATGACGATCGCGTTCTTGAGGTCCTCCAGCACGACAAAGCCGCGCACCGCGAGATTGAGGGCCGTTGCCGACAGCGCCGTCCAGCCCTGCCCGGAGAAGCCGCGATTGTCGATGTAGTTCACCAGCGCCGGCGAGATTCCATCAGGCGGATCCCAGCGCGGCACCAGCACGCCACGCGCCGGGTCACGGCCGACCTTCAGCCAGGAGCGCGTGTAATAGAGGAAGACCAGAATGAGACCGCCAAAGCCGAGGAAGTAATCGCGGTTGTCGCTGAGCCACCAGCGCCGCTCATCGTCAGCGCTCGGCGGATTGATCGAGCCCTTCGGCATCTTGACTGCGATCGTCAGCCCTTCGCCTGCGTTCAGCGCCCGGGTCGTCGAAAACAACAGTCGACTTCCGCCGCCTGAAATCTTTGCATTCCTGTCCGTCGCGCCCTGCGGGCCGGTGAAGAAAGCAGTATCGATCGAGCTGACGCCATCTGGAAGGTTCACCGTCGCCGTCGCCATCAGGATCGGGAAGATCCAACCATTGCCGGTTACGTTCCAGTAGAGTTCGTCGTGATCGTCGAAGTAGCGGATCTGGCGATTGGTGCGGTAGGTGAAGACATACTCGTGCCGGCCATAGCTCACGGTAACGTCTTCCGAGCCGGCATAGATGCGGATGCCGCCGCCGATGGATTCGGTGTGCCAGGGCTCGTCGCGGCCATCGCGCTTGACCGCGATGACGTCGAAATCGACTCGGCGGAGGCGGCCCTTTTCATCCTGATAAGTCAGCGGAAAATCGCGGAAGATGCCACGCCGAATGCGGTTGCCTTCGGCGGTAACTGATATCGTCTCCGTCACGGTCATCGCGCCGCTCTTCTCCAGCGCAATGTTTGACGCGAAGGCGTTGATCACCTCCGCAGCGATGGCGCCACGCGCCGCAAGCATCAGAAACAGAACGAAGCAAAGGCCGGAAAGCCGTCGGATCATCATACCCCTCGCCTGCGGCGTCCTGGCCGCGTCAGATAATGTCAGCTCTCATCGGCATAAGTCACGCCAAGCCCGGCCAGTGTCCGCCAATAGGCCGGGAAGGTCTTGCCGACGCAGTCCGGATCAAGGATCGTTATGCCCGCGATCTTCAGACCGGCGAGCGCAAAGCTCATGGCGATGCGGTGGTCGGCGAAGGTATCGATCTTGGCAGGCAGACGCTGTCCGGCGAGCGAGGGATCGGACTGGACAATCAGATCGTCGCCTTCCTCGTAAGCGAGATCCGGGCGGATCTGCGTCAGGCCGGTCGAGACGGCGCGGATGCGATCGCATTCCTTGACGCGCAGATTGGCGATGCCGACGAAGCGGACCGGCGTCTCATTGAAGGCGGCGAGCACAGCAAGGGTCGGAACCGCATCCTGCATCTGCGAGCCGTCGATAACCGCGGGAAGATGCGGGAACTGGGCGATCAGGTCATAGGCCTTCGCGTCCGGCTGCGTGAACGCGCCGTTTGCAACGCCGAGGTCGATCTTGCCTGATGTCAGCACCTCCGCAGCCCAGAGGTAGGTCGCGGCAGAGGCGTCGGGCTCGACCACGAAATCAGCTGCCGCGTAGCCGGTCGGCTCGACGCGCCAGGTCACCGCGCTCGTCTTCTCGACCTTGGCGCCGAAGGCGCGCATCGCCGCTGTGGTCAGATCGATGTAGCCGAGCGCGCCGATGTCCTCGCCTAGCAGTTCGATCGTCACCGCCCTGTCGCCGCCAGCAGCCATCATCAGCAGCGCCGAGACATATTGGCTCGACAGGCCGCCATCGATCTGGATGCGGCTCGCCTCAAAACGGCCAGTGCCCTTGACGGTGACCGGCGGGCAGCCGGTTTCGGTCGACGCGTCGATGCCGAGCGAACGCAGTGCATCGACCAGCGGACCGATCGGGCGCTTGCGCATGTGCTGGTCGCCGTCGACGACGACGGTGCCATCCACCAGGGCGGCAGCGGCCGTGAGGAAGCGCGTCGCCGTTCCGGCGTTGCCGAGGAAAAGCGGCACCTGCGGCGGCAGCAGCTTGCCGCTGCCCGTGACGACAAAGCTCGTATCATCCGGCTCTTCGATGATGACACCCATGGCGCGGAGAGCGTCGGCCATATAGCGCGTGTCGTCGCTCTTCAAAGCGCCGGTCAGGCGGCTCGTGCCCTTCGCGAGACCTGCCAGGAGCAGCGCGCGGTTGGTGATCGATTTCGAGCCGGGCGGGACGGCGCGACCTGTCAGCGGCTTGTCCGGCGGGATGATGGTGAGCTTGTCTTTACTCATTGCCTGTCTTTTCCGTCTTTGCGCGAGGGCCACATCAGGCCACGATCATGCCCTGCTCATAGCAGTTTTTACGCAAAGGCAAATGGCGGATATCAGAACTTTACGGTCGGAACGGCGCGATCCGCTTCGTTGGTGATCTCGAAATAGTCCCGCTTCTGGAACCCGAACTGGCCAGCGACAAGGTTGGAGGGGAAGCTTTCGACCTTGACATTCAGATCACGGGCGGCGCCATTGTAATAACGGCGGGCCATCTGGATTTCGCTTTCCATCGTCTCCAGCGAGGTCTGCAACTCGCGGAAATTCTCGTTTGCCTTCAGGTCGGGATAGGCTTCGGCGAGTGCCAGCAGACGTCCAAGCGCCTGGCCGAGCAGGCCTTCTGCCTGAGCGCGACCGGCGACGTCGCCCGTCGGAACCGATTGCGCCTTATTGCGGAGGGCAACGACCTCTTCGAGTGTCGTCTTCTCGTGGGCGGCATAGCCCTTGACCGTCTCGATCAGGTTCGGGATCAGGTCGGCGCGGCGCTTCAGCTGCACATCGATACCGGACCAGGCTTCCTCGGCCATCTGCCGCGCGCGAACAAGGCCGTTGTAGACAAAGACGGCATAGAGCGCGACCAGAACAATAAGGCCAAGAATTACATACATTCGCGAATCCCCCGCAACGACCGAAAGTATGCCCGGAGACTATGCGGGTTACCGCAGATTGTCATCCCGCTTTCCGGCCCTCTTTCGGGGCAATCACTGGACGGGGGGTAGTGAAAAATCACGATACCGTCGCACCGGCCGAAGCCTTATTTTCACTCTGCACGTTGAACTAGCGTGCATACGCAAACTGCGGCAAGGATCATTCAGACCATGAGCGCGTTTATTTTCCTGCTCAACATACTGGCCATCGCAACGTACTTTTTTCGTCCAGCAAGGCTCGTCCGGTGGAACGCCGCGTCGAGATCAGAAGCGACGAGCGCCGCTGACTGCCGCTCTTCAAGCGGCGGTTTTCGCCAAGTTCACCCCACCCGCATCCGTCTGCAGGAAGGCCTCACCGCAGGCCTTCGCCAGCGTCCGCACACGCAGGATGTAGCTCTGACGCTCGGTAACCGAGATGACGCCGCGCGCATCCAGCAGATTGAAAACGTGTGACGCCTTGATGCACTGATCGTAAGCTGGGAAGACGCACTTGTGCAGCTTCTGATTATCGCTGTCGCCAGGAGCGCCGGCGGCGAGAAGCGCCTGGCATTCCTTTTCGGCATCGATGAAGTGGCGATGCAGCATTTCCGTATTGGCGTATTCGAAATTGTGGCGTGAATATTCCTGTTCGGCCTGTAGGAAGACATCGCCGTAGCTGATCTTCTCGTCGCCTTCGCGGCCGTTGAAGTTCAGGTCGTACACGTTGTCGACGCCCTGCACATACATCGCCAGACGCTCGAGACCATAGGTCAACTCGCCCGAGACGGGCGAGCATTCGATACCGCAGACCTGCTGGAAATAAGTAAACTGCGACACTTCCATGCCATCGCACCAGCATTCCCAGCCGAGACCCCAGGCACCGAGCGTCGGGCTTTCCCAGTCGTCCTCGACAAAACGGATGTCGTGCAGCAGCGGATCGAGGCCGATCGCAGCCAGCGAGCCGAGATAGAGCTCCTGCAGGTTCGACGGATTCGGCTTCAGGATGACCTGGTACTGATAATAGTGCTGCAGACGGTTCGGGTTCTCGCCGTAGCGGCCGTCCGACGGGCGGCGCGACGGCTGCACATAGGCGGCCTTCCACGGCTTGGGGCCGAGCGCGCGCAGCGTCGTTGCCGGGTGGAACGTGCCGGCACCGACCTCCATGTCGTAAGGCTGCAGCACCGCACAACCCTTGTCCGCCCAATAGTTATGGAGCGTGAGGATCAGCGCCTGGAACGAGCGCTTCGGGTTCATGTGGTCGGGAATTGCTGCAGACATGGAACGGCTTCCGAATTCGTACAAAAAGTGCGCGGACAGGTGCCACGCCGCGCCAGACGGGTCAAGGCTTTTGCGGCCCTACTCGTCCTCGTCCTTCTTCAGATGATATTCGCCGGTGACCGGATCCTTGACCAGCGTGCCGATGGCGCCCGTCTGGCGCTCCTTCTCGGCACGCCGGGATCGCTCGGCGAGCCGCTGTGCATCGGCAACGAAGCGGCGGTAGAGAAGCCAGGCTCCGACCACCAGCACGATGATGATTATCAGTTGCGGCATAATGCCAGCCTTTTATCCCTCAGAGCCCGTAGCGGCTCCACAATGCCTTCTCCTCGGCGGCCTCGATAAGTCCGGTCGCAAGGCCAGCTCCGGCGCCTTCCAAGTTGGCTGACGATATACCCGGAATGCGCCTTCCGAAAAGGCCGCGCGCGGGCATCACCAGCTCGAGCTTGGTCTTCGCCCCATAGCGACGCTTCAGCTCCTGCCGCATGTCGCCGAGCCCGTCGATGAGGCCGAGTTCGAGACCACGCGTGCCGGTCCAGAAAAGTCCGGAGAAGACCACTTCGTCGCTCTTCAGCTTTCCGGCGCGGCGTTCACGAACCATGGAGATGAAGACCTGATGAATCTCCAGCTGCAGGGTCTTCAGGTATTCGATGTCCTTTTCCTTCTCGGGCTGGAACGGATCAAGGATTACCTTGTTTTCCCCCGCCGTGTAGACGCGACGCTCTACGCCGATCTTCTTTAAGAGTTCGGGAAAGCCGAAGCCGCCGGAGACGACACCGATCGAGCCGACGATGGAGGTGGGGTCGGCAATAATTTCGTCGCCAGCAAGAGCGATCATGTAACCGCCGGATGCCGCAACATCCTCGACGAAGACGAGAACCTTCTTCTGCTTTTCACGCGCAAGATCGCGAATGCGCGCGAAGACGAGCCGCGACTGGACCGGGGAGCCGCCGGGTGAATTAAGCGAGATGGCGACCGCCGGCGCATCCTTGAAGCTGAAAGCCTTTTCGAGGACCTGTGAAGTTGCGGCGAGATTGAGGGTCGGCCGGAACTGGCTTCCGCCGCTCATGATCGGACCGTGAAGTCGAACGACGGGGATGACCACGCCTTCCTTGCGGAACCGCTTCGGAAGCAACCTCTTCAAAAATCCGGCCATTTTCCATCCTTTGCGACAAGATCAGCGAACGTCTTCCATGTATGCAACGGCGCGGCAAACGCAATGGCCGGCGCAGAAAACATCTGCCAGTTCAGAATTCTTGTTGCGAATGACTTGCATTATCATTCTAATCAGACATACTGGCCGCATTGATAGTAGGCGGACACTGCATGGACATCGTAAATCCGAACGCAAAGACCGGCTGGCGACACGAGCGCGAAGAGGCATCGCTTTCCGATGTCTACCGTTCCGTCCAGACGCACAAGCATGGCACACGTTGGCGCCGGATCGCTGCGTTCCTCGGACCCGGCTACATGGTGGCCGTCGGCTATATGGACCCCGGCAACTGGGCAACCTCGCTCGCCGGTGGATCGAAGTTCGGCTATGCGCTGCTGACCGTTGCTCTGCTGTCCAACCTGATGGCGATCGTTTTGCAGTCGCTCTGTGCGCGCCTTGCCATCGGTTCCGGTCGCGACCTCGCCCAGGCCTGCCGCGACGCCTTCCCGAAATATGTTTCCGTGCCGCTTTGGGCCTTTGCCGAAGTCGCCATCATCGCCACCGACATTGCCGAAGTGATCGGCACGGCGATCGGCCTCAATCTGCTTTTCGGAATCCCACTCGAGCTCGGTGTGCTTATCACGTCGCTCGACGTATTCCTCATTCTCTATCTGCAGAAGATCGGCTTCCGCTGGGTGGAAGCCTTCGTGATCGCTCTGCTCGGTATCATTGCGGTGTGCTTCGGGGTGCAAATCTTCCTTGCCGATCCGGAATGGGGCGCCGTGATCCGGGGCTTCTTCCCGACGACCGAGATCGTCTCCAACCCCGAGATGCTCTACCTCGCGCTCGGCATTCTCGGCGCCACGGTGATGCCGCACAATCTCTATCTGCATTCCGGCATCGTCCAGACCCGCGCTTACGGCCATTCGGTGCCGGAGAAGCGCGAGGCGCTGACCTACGCCACGATCGACTCGACCATAGCGTTGTGCTTTGCGCTGCTGATCAACGCATCGATCCTGATCCTTGCAGCAGCCGCCTTCCACGCCAACGGCAAGACGGATGTCGTGGAACTGGGCGAAGCATCTGCGCTGCTCTCGCCGCTGCTCGGCCTGGCAATCGCGCCAACGCTCTTCGGCATCGCCTTGCTCTGCTGCGGCCTGAATTCGACGGTGACGGCAACCCTTGCCGGCCAGATCGTCATGGAAGGCTTCTTGAAGATCCGGCTTCAGCCATGGGTTCGCCGCCTCATCACCCGCGCGATCGCCATCATTCCGGCCGCCTTCGTCACGATCTGGTATGGCGACCAAGGGACGGCGGAACTGCTGATCCTGACGCAGGTCGTGCTCAGCCTCCAGCTCTCCTTCGCCGTCTTCCCGCTGGTGATGTTTACCGCCAGCAAGGCGAAGATGGGTGCGCTGGTCGCCCCGCGCTGGCTGAGCGCCATCGCCTATGTGATCGCGGTCCTGATTGCCGGCCTGAACGTCAAGCTGCTGTTTGACTTCGTGACCGGCTAGCGCCTGGGATAGGCCGCCCGGCCATTGTTGAGATCGTCCACGAAGGGGGAGAATTTATGCGTCCCCTCCTCGTGCATGATGAGTGGCGCGCGCAGCGAAAGCCGCGCGCGCGATCCTTTTATCGCCGTGACGAGGATGCGCACGGCGTTCTCGCCTTCGCGCGGATGGATTGCGGTCACCTCGATGCCGCCGAAACGGCGTCCGCAGGCATCGATGATTTCGGCGATCGATTCCGGCTTCGCAATCAAGGACAATTGTCCGCCGGGGATCATGATCGCCCCGGCCGTCCGCACCCAGCTTGCGAACAGTCCGTCCGTCATCGCATGCGCCTCCGCCTTCAAGGCATCGGGCGTCCGGCGATCGCCTGCATCGTTGAACGGCGGGTTCATGATGACATGATGGAAGCTCTCATCGACAAGACCGGCTTCGTTTCGCGCCTTCGCCCTTAGCGTCACATCCGCCTCGACGACTGAAACGCGGCCGGCCACATGCGCATTGTCAGGCAGGAGGATGCTGCGGCGCGCATAGTCAGCCATCTCGCCCGAGCGCTCGAAGAGCACGACTTCCGCGGCCGGCAGCCGTGACGCGACGGCCAAGCCTGCAGCACCCGCGCCGGCACCGAGATCGGCAACCTTGATCGGACGATCGTCGGCAACGAGCGCTGCGAGCAGCATTGCATCCATGCCCGAGCGATGCCCCCTGCCCTTCGGCTGCACCACATGGAACAGCCCCCGGTGAAAGGCATCTATGGTCTCGGCAACATCTTCCGTCATCAAAAGCTCACTTCGGCATCCGCAGTTCGTCGCCGAGCCCGGCATCCACGAGAATGCGGCGCGCCCGATCCGCCTCGTCATCATCGACGAGAAGCCGGCGCGGCAGCATGCCGAGTGACCCTTCCAGAATGCTCATGCCCTGATCGGCGATGAAGCAGTGAATCCCCGCATCCTTCAGCAGACTCTCCGCAAAGGAGAGCAGTACGGGATCATTGGCGCGAATAAGTTCATGCATTTGCGGGAAAATCCCTTTCAAATTTGCGCGACGCGACAATTCACCCCTTGCCGCGCCAATCGCCCCTTTCTATTGTCGAACCCAATAATTTAACAGGAGTCCGGGTCGTTGGGCGTGGTCATACCGCTTGAAGAAAGCAAAAACAAACTGGCATCCGTCAAGCCGCTGGTCGATTTGACCAAGGCGGACATGCAACGGGTCAACCAGCTTATTCTCTCCAAGGCCGGTTCCGACGTCCAGATGATTCCTGAGGTGGCCAACCATCTCATCTCGTCCGGCGGCAAGCGTCTGCGCCCGATGCTGACTTTGGCCTCGGCTGCGCTGTTCGGCTACAAGGGCGAAAACCACATCAAGCTTGCGACATCGGTCGAGTTCATGCACACCGCGACGCTGCTGCATGACGATGTGGTCGACGAGAGCGACCTTCGCCGCGGCAAGTCCACGGCTCGCATGATCTGGGGCAACCAGGCCAGCGTGCTCGTCGGAGACTTCCTGCTCGGCCAGGCGTTCCGCATGATGGTCGAGGTCGGCTCGCTCGAAGCGCTCGACGTGCTCTCCTCGGCTGCCTGCGTGATCGCGGAAGGCGAAGTGCTGCAGCTCTCCGTCGCCAAGAACATGGAAACAACTGAGGACGACTACCTCGCCGTCATCCGCGCGAAGACGGCGGCATTGTTTGCCGCGGCTGCCGAAGTCGGCCCGATCGTCGCCGATGCCGGCAAATCCGGCCGCAACGCGCTGAAGTCCTACGGCATGAACCTCGGGCTGGCCTTCCAGCTGGTCGACGACGCGCTGGATTACGGCGGAAAGGCAGCCGATCTCGGCAAGAATGTCGGCGACGACTTCCGCGAGGGCAAGATCACGCTGCCTGTGATCCTGGCCTATCGCCGCGGCACCGAGGAAGAACGCGCCTTCTGGCGTCAGGCCATTGAAGGCGGCGAAAGCAGCGACCAGCATCTCGAAAAGGCACTTGGCCTGATTACCAAGTACGGCACGCTGAACGATACCATCGCCCGGGCGGTTCACTACGGCACGATCGCACGCGATGCGCTTGCGCCCCTTCCCGACACGGCATGGAAATCGGCCCTGATGGAAGTCATCGACTTTTGCATCGAGCGCGTCAATTAATCGACGGTCACTGATCGCGGGCTGATTTTATTGCAGGACCGCTTCAAAAAAGCCATCCTGTTGTGAGTCAGTCATTTCAACTGATTTGCAGTCGGACGAGGCCGGCTGCCACAAGAGAGGTTTTCTAATGCGGCAAAAACTTGCCATCCGTCTTCTTTCGAGCGCAGCCATGGCAGCGGTCATATCGCTGGCAGCGCTCGGCGGCGTGAATGCCGAAGAGACGGCCAAGAAGGACGATGCCGCGACAGTGATCTTCGATCCGGATAGCGTCACGAGCTTCTCCGGTGCGTTTTTGGCTGCCCGGACCGCCGATGTCGATCACGATTACGAGACGGCGATCGAACTCTACAAGAAGGCGCTGCAGATCGAGCCGGGAAATCCGGAAATCCGCCAGCGCCTGATGATCTCGCTGCTTTTGAACGGCGACATCCAGGACGGCGTGAAATACGCCAACGACCTGAAGGGTGATCCGACCGTCGAGCGCATCACGACCATCGTGCGCAGCATGGATGCCATTCGCCGTGGCGAATACAAGACGGCTGAATCCCTTCTGAAATATACCGGACCGAACGATCTCGACCGGATGATGAACGATCTGCTCGCCGCTTGGGCCCGCGTCGGCGCCGGCCGTGGCAAGGAAGCCCTCACCACGATCCAGAAGATGAAGGGACCGGATTGGGTCGGCATCTTCAAGTCATACAATGCCGGCGCGATCGCGATCGTGAACGGCGACATCAGGGCCGCTCGCCAGAACCTCAACGACGCCGTGCTCGACAAGGACGGCGGCGCGACCGCTCCTGATACCTTCATGCGCGCCGTCATCGCTCTTGCCCGGCTCGAAGCCTCACAGGGCAACAAGCAGAAGGCGCTCGACGCAATTTCCGTCGGCGACAACCTGCTGCCCAACTACGCGCCGCTCAAAGCGCTGCGCCAGAGCATCGAAAAGGGCGAGAAGCAGGAGCAGCAGATCCAGACGGCCAAGCAGGGTGCTGCCGGCGTGCTCTTCTC
Organism: Rhizobium sp. RHZ01; assembly: GCF_014851595.1. Classification (NCBI taxonomy): domain Bacteria; kingdom Pseudomonadati; phylum Pseudomonadota; class Alphaproteobacteria; order Hyphomicrobiales; family Rhizobiaceae; genus Rhizobium; species Rhizobium sp. RHZ01. The sequence goes on along the minus strand of NZ_JACUZZ010000036.1, from coordinate 5,698 downwards.
CATCGGTGGCGCGCTGAACCGCGACGGCGCCGAGGATATTGTTTCGCTCTACCTGCAGACCGCCAAGACGCTGGATCCCGATAGCGCCGATACGCTCGTCATGCTCGGTGGCATTGCCGAGAAACAGGAGCAGATGGACCGCGCCATCGCGCTCTACCAGCAGGTACCCGAGAACTCGCCGATGCGCCGCATCTCCGAGCTTCAGCTCGGCCTTGCACTTGCACAGGGCGGTAAGGTGGATGAGGCACGCAAGCACCTTCAGAACCTGATTGCCTCCGATCCGAACGACGTTCGCAGCTACCTCGCCTATGGCAGCGTGCTGTCGGACGTGAAGGATTACGCCGCGATGGCCGAAAACTACGACAAGGCTGTCGAAGTTATCGGCCCACTGCCGGGCAAGGGCGCGTGGACTGTCTTCTTCCAGCGTGGCATTGCCTATGAGCGCCTGAAGAAATGGGACCAGGCCGAGCCGAATTTCCGCAAGGCGCTGGAGCTCAACCCGGATCAGCCGCAGGTTCTAAACTACCTTGGCTACTCGTGGATCGACATGAACCGGAACCTCGACGAGGGGCTGGCTATGATCAAGAAGGCGGTCGACCTGCGTCCCGACGATGGCTACATCATCGACTCTCTCGGCTGGGCCTATTTCCGGCTGAACCGCTTCGCCGAAGCGGTTGAGGAGTTGGAGAAGGCTGCGCAGATCAAGGCCGGCGACGCGACGATCAACGACCATCTGGGCGATGCCTATTGGCGCGTCGGACGCAAGCTCGAAGCCGTCTACCAGTGGAACCGCGCGCTCGGCTCCGACCCTGAGGCATCCGAGATCCCGAAGATCAAGGACAAGATCGCCAACGGCCTGCCGCAGGATACAGACAACTCCAAGGCTGCGGACAAGAAACAGCCTGACCCGGCGCCGATCCAACCGAAGCCTACCGATAAGAAGTCCTGATCGGCGATGCCAGAGGCGAGTATGGGCGATGACGTGACGGTCATCGAGGACGCTCCGGCAAAAATCAATCTGGCCCTGCATGTGACGGGCCAGAGATCCGATGGCTACCATCGGCTCGACATGCTCGTGACCTTCACCAAACATGGTGACCGGCTGGGCTTTGCGCTGGCGGATAAAGATGAATTCGTGATCTCCGGGCGTTTTGCCGAGGCGCTTGACGACAGCCGCGACGACAACCTCGTCCTGAAGGCTCGGGACTTTATGCGCGAGGCGATCGCTCGCGAGGGCGGCTCCGCTCCCGCCGTCCGCATCCATCTCCAAAAGAACCTGCCGATTGCCTCCGGTATCGGCGGCGGCTCGGCCGACGCGGCGGCTACGCTTCGCGGTCTGATGCGGCTCTGGAATGTCTCGCTTCTGAACGCGACCATCGAGGCAATCGCCATTCGACTTGGCGCCGACGTGCCTATGTGCCTGGCGAGCAGACCGCTGATCGCCAGGGGCATTGGCGAGCAAATCGTGCCTGTCGACGACATGCCGGCCTTTGCCATGGTGCTGGCAAACCCGTTGAAAGGCGTATCAACGCCCGAGGTTTTCCGAAGGCTGACGAACAAGGCCAATCCGCCGCTCGACATGACGCCGCGTTTCAACTGGGTCGAGGCGATACGCGCTACGCGCAATGACCTTGAGCCGGTCGCTCGCGACCTGCTGCCCGAAATTGCCGAGATCTCGACGATGCTCAAGAAGCAGGGCGCATCTTTCGTTCGCATGTCTGGTTCCGGTGCGACCTGCTACGGTATCTTCCCTACGCTTGCGGCGGCGGAAGACGCCGCCGCCGCGCTTCACAGCGAACGGCCGGACTGGTATTTCGAAGCCACGGAAACGACTGCGGGAGGTCATGATGCCGGGTTTGGATGAAACGCGTCCCTTCATTCCTGTCGGCATTGCCGTGCTGACGGTCTCGGATACACGCACGCTTGCCGATGACCGCTCCGGCGATACGCTGGCCGCCAGAATCAAGGAGGCGGGGCACCGGCTGGTCGACCGCGCGATCGTCCCCGATGATCGGCAGGCGATCGCTTCCCGCGTGAAGGCGTGGACCGAACGCGACGATATCGACGTCGTCATCACCACGGGGGGAACCGGCTTTACCGGCCGCGACGTCACCCCGGAAGCTCTGGAGCCGCTCTTCGAGAAGAGGATGGATGGCTTTTCGGAAGTGTTCCACCGTATCTCCTACGACAAGATCGGCACCTCGACGATCCAGTCCCGCGCCACGGCGGGCGTTGCCAACGCGACCTTCATCTTCGCGCTGCCGGGCTCGCCTGGCGCCTGCAAGGACGCCTGGGACGGCATATTGAAATCCCAGTTCGACTACCGCCACATGCCCTGCAATTTCGTGGAGATCATGCCGCGCCTCGATGAGCACCTGAAGCGCGGCGCCGGCAAGTAACGGACTGCTTCGGCAGGCGACCGTCTGCCGCTCTATGCCCCTATGCCCGGCAGAGCAGGCATCGTATCCCAGCTATCACCCGACAGCAGGATGCAGCTTACGCCGTGAACATCCGTGATGAGCAGCGTCCACGTGCCGCTCTGCGCGGCGTAGACCTCAAGCATGGCGTTCTGGTTGATCAGCCCGACCGCCGTCAGTCTCTCGGCAAAATTCTTGTCGAGGAAATTGACGACCTCGGATCGGCCTGCGCAACTGCGCATCATCTGCGATGCTGCCGAATGCGGATGCGCGATCATCGATGTCGTCAATATGACGGCCGCTATCAGGCCGCGGATCATATTGCGTTTCATGACGCACCTCCTTTTGCCGGAAACCGGCAGAAGAGGAGACTTCCGCTGACCTGTTCTGCCGCCTGCCGGCATTCCATGGTCGACCGTCACGAAGCGAGGCGCTCGGGCGGCGCCATGATGGAATTATAGCGCAAAATTGTATCGGGCGCCAATTATCGCATGGGCGGCACGTGCAGCAGCGCCCTACCCTACTATCGCGCCGCGCGCGCGACCCAGGATGGAATCAGCTCGCTGCTGAGCTTGCGCAGCTTTTGCCCCTTCGCGAATTCCGCGAGACGCATTCCGCTTCTTGCGGCAGTGATCGCCTGCGTCTTCGAAAGGAGAAGCCCAAGCTCCAGCGGCGACGAAGCACGACCGATACGCTGCAGGAAAGGCCGCCGGTATCCACGCGACGCGGTGAACCGCGCCGGCAGCTTGTTGAGGGCCATATACTCAGCAATCTCATCGATCCAGCCGGTCTGCGGTCGCGCCCCCGGTTCCACGAAAAGGAGCCAATCGCCTCGCGCCGAATGCACTATATCCTTGATATCCCATTGTGAATGAAAGCGGCAGCCGGCGGCGTCGGCCACCCTCGACGTTCCATCCCGCGAGTCGTGGTCCAGCACCACGACGTCGCTGACGAGCCCCTCCACTGCGCCTGCAACCAACACCGATAACGTCTGCGCCAGTTCCGGTTCCTGATCCTGGCATTCCAGTACAACTGTCAACATTGCCTATTCATAGAGCGCCGCACAAAACTTTGCCAGCGACACTTTCCTCATTTTGTTCTTGCATTGTTCTCTTTTTGCCGATAGGAATTTAATCATCAAAACGGATGGAAGCAAAGCTTCCGCCAGCGGAGAATCCGATGAATGAGCAGTCCCTTGCAGGGCAGGCCGCATTCGCGCCTGCCCATACGGCAGATATTGCCGATACGATGATCGTATCTGCCGGCCTGCGGATCGATGTCGACCGCCGCCGTGGGCGTGCGGCCGGGCTTAATCCGAGCGGGCGCTTTGAGCCTCTGCGTCGGGAAGCGTTCGACGATGGCTGGCAGAACCTTGAGGATCTGCCGCCGTTCAAGACCGACGTGCAGATCGAGAAGCCGCGAACGGTCATCACCCGCAACGAGTCGCCGGACATTCCCTTCGACCGCTCGATCAATCCCTATCGCGGCTGCGAGCATGGCTGCATTTACTGCTTCGCGCGGCCGACGCATGCCTATATGGGCCTTTCGGCCGGTCTGGACTTCGAAGCCAAGCTGTTTGCCAAGCCGGATGCGGCGAAACTCCTGGAGCGAGAATTGGCGAAGCCTGGTTACAAGCCGCGGGTGATCGCGATCGGCACCAACACCGATCCCTACCAGCCGATCGAAAAGGAATGGCGCATTATGCGGCAGATCCTTGAGGTGCTCGAAAAGGCGAACCATCCGGTTTCGATCGTAACCAAGTCGGCAATGATCCTGCGCGACCTCGACATTCTCTCGGCGATGGCGGAGAGAAACATTGTCCGCGTTTCACTGTCGGTGACGACGCTCGACCGAAAGCTGGCGCGGACTATGGAGCCCCGCGCCTCGACGCCGACGCGCCGGCTGGAGGCCATCCGCGCACTCTCCGACGCAGGCATCCAGACATCGGTCCTGGCTGCCCCGATGATTCCGGCGCTCAACGACCATGAGCTTGAGCGAATTCTGGATGCGGCGCACGCGGCGGGTGCCACCGAGGCGGGTTATGTCATCCTGCGTCTCCCGCTCGAGGTGTCGCCGCTGTTTCGCGACTGGCTGCTGCAGAACTATCCCGACCGCTATCGTCACGTCATGTCGCTGGTCCGCTCGATGCGCGGCGGAAAGGATTACGATGCTGAGTTCGGCAAGCGAATGAAGGGCGCCGGACCCTATGCCTGGCAGATTGCGCGCCGTTTCGAAATGGCGACGAAACGGCTGGGCATGACCCGGCGCAGCATGCGGCTGCGGGACGACCTGTTCGTTCCGCCCGATGGCAGCGGCGTCCAGCTCTCGCTGCTCTGACATTTCAGCTTCGCGGATGGTCGCCCTGCCCTTCCGCGCTGGAGTCCCCGGCCCGCCGCCCTGATCCGGGGACTTGCAGGAAATCGGGTTGGCGTGCGAGGGTCAGCTGCATGAGCCGTCGCACGTCACCCGATTCTCCCATGCTTTTCGAAGATGTCCCCCTCGTGCCGGATTTCCGGCTGGAGCTGAAGGCGCGCAAGGCCGGTCACTGGCCGGTTGCAGGTGCCGATGAGGCCGGACGGGGGCCGCTGGCCGGTCCCGTCGTGGCGGCAGCCGTCATTCTCGATCCGAAACGCATTCCTGAAGGCCTGAACGATTCCAAGCAGCTCTCGGCCCTGAGGCGCGAAGAGCTTTTCGTTCAGATTCTCGCAACCGCGACCGTCTCGATCGCCTCTTCAAGTTCGACGCGCATCGATGAGACCGATATCCGCAAGGCCAGTCTGGATGCCATGCGCCGCGCCATCTGCGGCCTGTCGATACCAGCTAGCTTTGTCCTGACCGATGGGCTTGACGTTCCGCCTGGGCTCGCCTGCCCCGGCCAGGCAGTCGTGAAGGGTGATGCGCGCTCCGTCTCGATCGCCGCCGCATCGATCGTCGCCAAGGTGACGCGCGACCGGATGATGGCGCGCGCCGACAGCACCTTTCCGGCTTACGGCTTTGCCGCGCATGCCGGCTATGGCACCGCGCAACATAGGGCCGGTATCGAGAAGCACGGTCCCTGCTCGCTGCACAGGATGACCTTCAGCCCGCTGAAGAAGGTGCAGTGTATCGAGCTCGACAGCGATTGATCCCGTCCGCGACTTACCATTACAGCTCCAAATCGGCATAGGGGGCGCTCGATGTGATCGCACCCCTGCCACACCACCCGGCATGCGGGTCCGCACCAGGCGGTTCGAGAGATTGAGGTTAGACGAGCCTGGGCATTCCAAGTTGGTCAGCCCATC
>NZ_JACUZZ010000035.1:0-66208 GCF_014851595.1 Rhizobium sp. RHZ01 | reverse complement strand
CCGCCAACAATGGTGCGGCGCCGCCGGACTTCTCGCTGATCGCCAAGGCGCGCGGCATCGAGCGCGGCTTCCCGCAGTTCCTGATCGACATGATCCCGTTCGTCGGCGGCTATCAGGAAGGCGGTCCGGACTACATCTACTCGCTGCTGACCGGTTACGACCAGCAGCCGCCGGCCGGCGTCCAGGTGGCCGAGGGCACGCACTACAACCCGTACTTCGCCGGTGCTGCCGCGCTCGCCATGCCAAAGCCGCTCTCCGACGGCCAGGTGACCTATGACGACGGCTCGCCGGCGACGGTCGACCAGTACGCCAAGGACGTCTCCTCCTTCCTGATGTGGGCCGCCGAGCCGCATCTCGAGGAGCGCAAGCGCACCGGCTTCATGGTCATGGTCTTCCTGGTCATCTTCTCCGGACTGATCTACCTGACCAAGCGCTCCGTCTACGCAAACAAGGAACACTGAGGGATTTGCCCAGAGTTTAGGGAAAGGCGGCCTTCGGGCCGCCTTTTTTGTTGGTTCCGGCACTGGCAGTTGATAGGGTGCAGCCGAATTGAAGCCCTGCAGAATACGGACATTCCATGAGTGATACGATTTCGGAGCTAGCAGCCAGCATCCGCTCCATCCCGGATTACCCCAAGCCCGGTATCATTTTTCGCGACATTACCACGCTTCTCGGCAATCCGCGTGCCTTCCGCCGCGCCGTTGATGAACTGGTCCAACCCTATGCGGGCCTGAAGATCGACAAGATTGCCGGAACCGAAGCGCGGGGCTTCATCCTGGGCGGCGCCGTCGCACACCAGCTCTCCGCCGGGTTTGTGCCGATCCGGAAGAAAGGCAAACTGCCACGCGATACGGTGCGCGTTGCTTACAGCCTTGAATATGGCGTGGACGAGATGGAAATGCACCTGGATGCGGTTCAGCCGGGCGAGAAGGTTATCCTCGTCGACGACCTGATTGCGACCGGAGGAACGGCCGTCGCCGCCACGCAGCTTCTACGGCAGATGGGGGCGGAGGTTGTTTCTGCCTGCTTCGTCATCGACCTGCCGGACCTTGGCGGTCGCCGAAAACTGGAAGAGCTTGGCGTGGACGTTCGCACGCTGGTGGAATTCGCGGGCCACTGAGGCCCGCGACTATTCAAATTCGATGACGGTGCTTTCGAACCGGACCACCGGCGTGCCGTCAGCGAGCACCCCCTCGCAAAAAATGGTGTTCAAGCGACGCCCCGGGCGGGACACCAGCGGGCGGCTCGAAAGCAGCGTGACGGAATAGGTCACTTCCTCGTCGGCGAAGACCGGCCGGAGCCATTGAAGTTTCGTGAAACCGGGAGAGGGGCCAAGCTTGGGCGGCTTGATACCCTCGCTTGCCAGTCGCGCGCATTCCGCGCTCCAGTAGGCAACGAAGGTTTTCATCCATGCCGCGCAGGTGTGCCATCCCGACGCGCAAAGGCCGCCAAAGAGCGAAGACTTCGCTGCCTCGGCATCCAAATGGAACCGCTGCGGGTCGAAGCGCTCCGCGAAGTGTACGATGCGCTCGGCCGTGAACAGGTAGCTGCCGATTTCTGTCTTTTCGCCACTGGCGTAGCGTTCAGCCATGATCATGCGGTCTTCTCCAGCATGTCACGCAGGGCGAACATGATCGAGTTCGCTGAGAGGCAGACGAGTTCGCCCTTCTGGTTTTCGACCTCGTGGCAAAATTTCACCATACCGATGCCCGGTCTCGAGCGCAGCGCGCGCGACTCGATGACCGTCGAATGGCCGGAGAGCGTATCGCCGGCAAGGACAGGCTTTCGCCATTCCATGAAATCGACACCGGGCGCACCTTGGGAGAACGAATTGACGAGAAAGCTCTCCGCCATCATGCGCATGAACAGCGCAGACGTGTGCCAGCCGGATGCCGCCAGTCCACCGAGAATGCTGGCGCGGCCCGCTGCCTCGTCGACATGCATCGGCTGCGGGTCGAATTCGCGCGCGAACTCGATGATCTCCTCTGCCGTTACTGCTCTCGGGCCGAGCGCAAAACGCCGACCCGGCTGAAAATCTTCAAAGGCGAGTTTCTGATCGGACAAATTCTTCTTCACCTCGTAGGAGTTTCAGAACGACTACAATAGCATTCGACGCGACTCAACGATTCCCACGAGATTTTGAACATGCCAGAACTGAAGTTGATCCTCGATGAGGCTGAGCGTGAAGGCATCATTGCGCGCCAGGCTGCTGACCGGCTACTGCCGTTCCTGATTGCGCGCGGCGTCAAGGTCGATCAGCCTTCGCCCGAATTGCACAGACCGTTGGCGCCTTTTTCGGATACCGAAACGCCGAGCTTCGTGCGCGGCTTTCACGACGTCCTGATAACCATCGGCATCATCGTAGCTTTGGCCGGCCTTTGGGGCATCGCTTCGATCTATGCCGTGCTGCCGGCAATCGTTGTCCTTGCCGAGATCCTTGTTCGGCGTCAAAGGCTGGCGCTGCCGGCCGTTGCGCTAACGATCGCACTTGCCGTCTGGACGGCAAGTGCGGCCGCGCAGTGGCTGGACGACTCACTTTCCTTCGTTGCGATAGGTGGCAACGTTGCGCTGCAGTACACCCTTGCCTTTCCAGTCGTGCTGGGGCTCTTCTATCTGCTTTATCGCGTACCGCTCGCGCTTGCCCTGACGATCATGGGGGCGGCTGTGGTCTTTCTGCAGTTGGTCCTGCGCGCGCTTGGCTGGCTGACCGGCGATCCTTTGTTCGAGGTCAATCATCCGCTCGTGTTGTCGATCATCGCGATCGCGTGTGCGGTCGGTCTTTTTGCCTTGGCCATGACATTCGACCTGCGGGACCCGCTGCGTCGTACAGTCAATTCCGACGTTGCCTTCTGGCTTCATTTGGGTGCCGCGCCGGCTTTGCTCTATAGCGTCATTTCGCTTGCGGGGCTCAGCGGCGGTACGCTTGCCGCGTTGCAGACCGTGTCGTTTCGCACGCCGGTGGTCATCGCGACCGTCATCGCGCTCATGCTGATCGGGCTTGTCATCGACCGGCGTGCCTTCGTGACATCGGGATTGGTATCGCTGGGCTTTGCTGTCTACGGCATCTTCCGCCAGGGGGACGCGCGCGTCGATACCTATATTTACATCACGCTTCTGACCGTTGGCGTGATCGTGCTCGTCATTGGGACCGGATGGATGCCGCTTCGGCGGTTCGTGATGCGCCGGCTGCCGGTAGCGATCCAGGAGAAACTGCCGCCGGCATAGGCGGCAGTCGCCTCGGTTCCGCTTTAGGTGTTGAAGCGGAAGTGGATCACGTCGCCGTCCTGGACGACATATTCCTTGCCTTCGTCACGGCCCTTGCCTGCTTCCTTGGCGCCGACTTCACCCTTGAAGTTGATGTAGTCGTCGTAGGAGATGGTGAAGGCGCGGATGAAGCCGCGTTCGAAGTCGGTGTGGATGACGCCGGCAGCCTGTGGCGCCTTGGTGCCGCGAACGATCGTCCAGGCGCGGGTTTCCTTGGGGCCGACGGTGAAATAGGTGATCAGGTCGAGCAGATGGTAACCGGCACGGATCAGCCGGTCGAGCCCGGCTTCCTCGAGGCCGAGCGCCGATAGGAACTCGGTTGCTTCTTCTTCGGGAAGCTGGGCCACTTCGGACTCGATCGCGGCCGAGATGATGACGCATTCGGCGCCCTGCTTCTCGGCCATGGCGGCGACTGCCTTTGTGTGTTCGTTGCCGGTCGAAGCGTCGGCTTCCGCGACGTTGCAGACATAAAGGACCGGATGCGACGTCAGGAGGTTGAGGCCCTTGAGGATCTCGATCTCCTCGGCCGCCAGCGTCTTCAAGAGCAGGCGTGCGGGCTTGCCTTCGTTCAGCAGCTTGATCACGGATTCCATGACCGGCAGCTGTGCCATCGAGTCCTTGTCTTTGCCGGTGGCGCGCTTGCGGGTCTGCTCGACGCGGCGCTCAAGGCTTTCGAGGTCGGCGAGCATCAGCTCGGTCTCGATCGTGTCGGCATCGCCGACCGGGTTGATGCGGCCCTCGACGTGGGTGATGTCGTCGTCCTCGAAGCAGCGCAGCACATGCACGACGGCATCGACTTCCCGGATGTTGGCGAGGAACTTGTTGCCGAGACCTTCACCCTTCGACGCGCCGCGCACCAAGCCGGCGATGTCGACGAAGGAGATGCGGGTCGGGATGATTTCCTTGGAGCCGGCGATTGCCGCCAGCTTCTGCATGCGGGGATCTGGAACGGCGACTTCGCCGGTGTTCGGCTCGATCGTGCAGAAGGGATAGTTTGCCGCTTGCGCTGCTGCCGTTTTGGTGAGCGCGTTGAAGAGTGTCGATTTGCCGACATTCGGCAGACCGACGATACCGCATTTGAAGCCCATGGCCTGAAAACCTGCTGTTCTTGAATTCGTTGGTGCTGGCTATGGGATAAAACGCGCCTTGCGGTCAAGCTTTTAGCGCAAGTCTCTTGCATTCTGAGGGGTTGAACGCCCGCCCTTGCAGCGCAATATAGACATCGGCGAACGTTCTCGCCTCTCCATGTCATCAACGGGTGGGTTTCCGATGAGTGACAACGATATTGCCCTTAAACCGAAGACAAAGTCGAAGCCGAAGCTGGACCGGCCGAAGCTCTATAAGGTGATCCTTTTCAATGACGATTACACGCCGCGCGAATTCGTGGTGATGATCCTCAAGGTCGTCTTCCGAATGAGTGAGGAGACCGGCTACCGTGTGATGATGACGGCGCACAAGATGGGATCAAGCGTTGTTGTGGTCTGCACGAAGGATATCGCCGAGACGAAGGTCAAGGAGGCGATGGATTATGCCAAGGAGGCCGGTTTTCCGCTGATGTTGACGGCGGAGCCGGAGGAGTAGTTGTCGGCGCGCCGGACCTGATAGCCTGTCTTGTCCTGCGTGAAGCCGCAGTTCTCGTAGAAGCGCAGCGTCGCAGGATCCTTCGAGCCGGTTAGCAGCATCACCTTGTAACAACCTGCTTTCCATGCGGTTTCGATGGCGTGCTGGATCAGCACCCGTCCGTAGCCCCGCTGCCTGTAGCGGGCCGCCGTGACGACGTTTTCGATCAGCGCATAGGATGCACCATTCCTGGTCAGGTTGGGGACGACGATCAGCGTCACGGACGAAGCGGCGGCCCGACCTGCGATGCCGACGAAGACAGTCATTCCCGGTTGCGCGAGGATCGCTTCGAACCGCTCTTCGGCACGCTCGCGGTCGATGACCGGATCAGCAGGGTTTAGGTCATGGTAGAGAGCAAGCAGGCTCGGAAGGTCGGCGGCCTCGGCGGAACGAATGACGAGTTCGTCGATTGACATACTCAATCACCCTTGTTGCCGAACATCTTCTTCAGCATTTCGGCCATTGGTCCTGTTGTGGGCAACTTCGGCTGGTTGTTGTTGCGGGCCGCGCGGATATGAGACTTCGCCACCGGCTTTTTCTCTGGCTTCGGCGTTTCTTCTTCGGCCTTGCCGCCGAGTGCAAGTGCCAGCTTGTTCATCAGCTGGGAGTCTTCCTTGCGAACCAGCATGTCGGCGTTATCGGCAAGTGCATCCAGCAACGGCTCGAGCCAAGCCTGATCGGCCTTGGCGAAGTCGCCGAGCACGTGATGCTGCACCAATTCCTTGACACCAGGGTGGCCGATGCCGAGCCGCAGGCGGCGATATTCCTTGCCACAATGAGCGTCGAGCGATTTGATGCCGTTGTGACCGCCATGGCCGCCGCCCGTCTTGAGGCGTGCCTTGCCTGACGGCAGGTCGAGTTCATCATAGATTGCGACGAGGTCGGCCGGCTGCAGCTTGTAGAAGCGCATGGCCTCGCCGACGGCTTCGCCCGAGAGGTTCATATAGGTCTGCGGCTTGATGAGCAGCACCTTCTCGCCTGCAATTTCGCCTTCGGCGATCTCGGCCTTGAACTTCTTCGACCAGGGCGAAAAACTATGGCGGCGGTAGATGGCATCGACGGCCATGAAGCCGATGTTGTGGCGGTTTCCGGCGTATTTGCCACCGGGATTGCCGAGACCCGCGATAACAAGCATGGCTCGTTCATTCCTTGCAATGTGCTTTATGCGTTCACCACCGCGAAACGGCGTCAAAGTCAAGACGGCGAGACCGCAAACGTTGAAAAATCAGTCTGCGGGGCTCAGGCCATACGTGATGAAGATGGACTTCTGCGTGCCGTCGGCAATCAGCTTGTCCAGCGCCGCCTGCATCTTGGCCAGCAGGTCGCCAGGGAAGTCCTTTTCGCAGGCGATCCCCATTTGTTGCGTGGAAAGCACCGTGACCTTCTCCAAGGGTTGTTCTGCCTTGAGCTTCTCGAAGTAGATTTCGGTGATAGGCATCATGTCGATGCGGCCATTGAGCAGCTTGCGCAGCGTCGAATTGAAGTCAGTGGTGACGTCGAGCTTCGTGAAGCCGCTCTCCTTCAGTGTCATCTCCGTATAGTCTTCGCGCTGGGTACCGACCGTATACTTCTTGGCTTCCTCTAGATCCTTGGCTGCCACGCCGGAGCCCGTTCTGGTGATGAGGATGTTGCGATCGACCAGCAAGGGTTCGACCCATTTGAACATCGGGTCGCGCTTCGCATTGTGAGCGGTCGTAAAGACGCAGCTCATAGGGGTGGTCTGGGCAAGATTGTAGGCCCTGGCCCAAGGCATCATCTCGATCGTGTAGTCGATCCCGGCGTCCTTCATCACTTTTTCGACCTGCTCGACCGACGCGCCTTTTACGGTCTTTCCGTCGCGGTAGCTGAAGGGGGGGTATTCCTCCGTGGCGAGTGTGACGCCGGCGGCAATGGCATGTGTCGAGGCACCGAGGCTCAACAGAATAGAAAGCAGCAGTCTCTTCATCGTGTTGCTCTTCTTCCCCGGTTCACGAAGCTCGTGCGATGAGTTGGCCCGACGCTGACAGGCGCTCGATCAGAGCGGCGGCATGCTGCGGACGATGGAATAGGTATCCCTGACCGAAGTCGAGGCCCATATCGTGCAGCGTGTGGCATTCGTCCTCGGTCTCGATACCCTCGGCGATAACGGTGCAGCCCATCCTGTGGGACAGCGTCGTGATGCTCTCCACCAGCGTGCGGCTCTTTTGGCGAACGTCGTCGTTGGCGTCGTTTATTGACCGGGTGAACGACTGGTCGATCTTGATGATGTCGACCGGGAAGCGATTGAGATAGCTCAGCGACGAATAGCCCGTGCCGAAGTCGTCGAGGGCAATCCGGCAGCCGAAGCGGCGCATCTCGGTAACGATAGTGCGGATCAGCGGATTGTTATGCATCAACACTGCCTCCGTGATTTCGACGACGATGCGCTGCGGGAGGATGCCGTGGCGGCCAAGCAATGCGGCAAGGCGCGCGGGCAGGGCGGCTTCGAACTGCAAAGGAGAGAAGTTGATGGCGAGATAGCTGTCCTGCATGCCCGGCAGCCTGGAAATGGCTGCAAGGTGGGCGATCGCCTTCTCCATAATGACATTACCGACGCGAATGATCTTGCCCGTCTCCTCCGCGACATTGATGATCTCGGCCGGCGCCATCAAACCCTTTTGCGGATGGTTCAGGCGCATCAGCGCCTCAAAACCGGCGACTCCGCGGCCGTTGAGGCTGACAATCGGCTGCAAATAGGCGTCGAACCAATCCTCCGCGAGGCCTGCCTCGATGTAGGTCTCGATTTCGGCGCGAGCCCTAGTGTGGTCCATCATGCGGTTGTCGAAGAGCTGCGCACCGTTCTTGCCGTCGCGCTTCTTCGCGTACATGGCCATGTCAGACTTCTGCAACAGCTCGGCAGCGTTCGCGGCATGACGCGGGTAGATGGCGATGCCGACGCTGGCGCTCAAATGCAGGTCCGGACCGAACGGCTCGACAAAGATGGAGGCGATCTGCTCGGCCATCGCGCCCGCCCGCCGCGCGGCATCTTTTGCCGGCAGAAGGATTGCGAATTCGTCGCCGCCCAGGCGTGCCGCCTGGTCCGATGGCGCCAGATGCATCCTCAATCGGTCGACAAACTCCCGAAGAGCCCTGTCACCCTCGGCATGGCCGAGATTGTCGTTGATCCATTTGAAACGGTCGAGGTCGACGAACAGGCAGGCAAGTTCCTGACCGAGCGCGTCCGCCTGCTGAATTTTGGTATCGAGCACGGACTCGAAACCCTGACGGTTCAGCAGGCCGGTCAGATGGTCGCGGATTGCTTGCTCGTGATTGCGTGCCTCGGAAGCTTTCAGCTCGGTGACATCGGTCATTACCGACAGCGAGAGCCGGTCATGACCCGCGGTGGCTGCTGTCGATTCAAGGATGAGCACATCCATGATGCTGCCGCTGGCGCATATGAACTTGACCGTCACGTCGAATGCGGCGCCGCCATCGAGGTCATTCTTGCGCCCGAGGAAGGCCTCACGCGTATCTGGTGTAACGAGGTCTGCAAACCTGCGGCCGACCACCTGCGGCCGCTCATAGCCGGTCGCGACGAGCCAATAGTCGCTGACCGCCGTTATGCGGTCATCCTCGTCGAGCGAGAACAGCATCGCCGGCGTCAGGTCGTAAATGTCGACGGCACGGCGATGCGCGAGCTTCAATTCGCGCTCCTCGCTTTCGAGCTTCGACTGCATCTCATTGAAGCCGCTGGCGAGGCGTCCCATCTCGTCGTTCGATTGCCAGTTGACGTGATGACGCGAGCCCAGCTGGCGGGTTGCCTCGACGGCTGCCGTCAGGCGCATCAGTGGCCGGATGATGAAGATTCGATTGCCGATCAAGGCGGCGCTGAAGACGGCCAGCACCGCGAAGATGAAGATCGACATGAAGACGATCTCTTCGTGCTTGAGGCCGGAGAAGAGACCGAGCGCTGGATAGAACACGGAGATCGTGCCCAGGTTCTTCGGGCCGTCGATCGTGTTGTATATGATCGCGCGCGACACCTGGACGAGGTTGCCGTTGAACGACTTCGGTATGGTCGACTGCGTGACGTCCAGCTGGCCGGACTGGTCGCGAACCTGGACCTTGACGATCGCGCCCTGCGAAACGATCGTCGCGCTGATCTGCGTCACGCTGTCATCATCAAGGTCCCAGAGCGGCTTGGCGAGGGCCTGAGAATTGGCGACAAGAAGAACCGAGATGTGGTCGCGTATTTCCTTGTCTGCGCGCTCGGAAGAAAGAAAAAGAAAAAGGACGAACAGTGGAGCAACGAAGAGCAGCAAAGCTCCGCAAATGATTGCCAAAAAACGATTTTCAACGGAATTGTGCATTGTTCCGTTTTGCTCCCAGCCGCACTTTGCATTCACGGTTTTCGACGCCCGTGGGTCTTTCAAAAACGTACCGGCATGCTTCCATGAAATGTATTAAATGTTGCTGAAACAGGCTCCTTGCAACCAATGAAAAGGGCCCGCCTTCGAGAGAAAGCGGGCCCTATGCTTTACAAATCATGGAAGCGATCAGGCTTCTGCTTCGCCTTCTTCTGCAACCGTTTCGTCAACGCCGCCAGCCGGGGCGATAACCGTCGCAATCGTGAAGTCGCGATCGGAAATGGTCGGCGTTACACCCTTGGGCAGGGTAAGGTCGGAAATGTGGATGCTGTCGCCGATCTTCTTGCCGTTCAGGTCAACGTTGAAGAATTCCGGGATCGCATCAGCCGGGCAGTGAACTTCGATTTCGTGACGAACGATGTTCAGAACGCCGCCAGCCTTGAGACCCTGGGACTTCTCTTCGTTGATGAAGTGAACCGGGATTTCAACCGTGACCTGGGTGTTGCCGGAAACGCGCAGGAAGTCCACGTGCATCGTGAAGTCACGGACGGGATCCAGCTGGTAGTCCTTCGGCAGAACCTTGTACTTCTTGCCGTCGACCTCGATGGTCGCGATCGTGGTCATGAAACCACCGGCATGAATGCGCTTCGTCACCTCATTGGTGTTGAGAGCGATAGAAATGGGGGCCTGCTTGTCACCATAGATGACAGCGGGAATCAAACCGTTGCGGCGAAGTTCACGGGCGGACCCCTTACCAACCCGTTCGCGCGCCTCGGCCTTGAGCTCGTAGCTTTCGTGGCTCATGACTTTTCCTTCCGAGGTTATTTGGAGAGCCCCGCGGAGGCCTATGCTTGCCGCGGAACTGGAGGCGGGTTACCCCATCCTCATCCGCGTTGCCTCCAAGGGTGTCTGCGCGGACGCGTGCGCTATAGTATAGATGTGACGGAAACGCAAGCTGGTGCCTTACAGGTGGCGGGGATCATGGTGCGGGACAAGCACTTGGCGAGTGGCACCAGGCAACGGTTGCGGAAGTTGAAGCGGATCGCGAAGGCTTAACTATACGGCCGGATTTCCCCCAGAGATTAAGTAATACAAAATGTCGGCGCGGTTATGAAGGCCAAAACGCAACCTGGTCTCTCCGATGCCACGTCTCCTTACCTGCATTGCAGCCGAACACAACTGGCCGCACCTGACCTTTGCAACCGTGATCTGCCTGCTTGGCTCGCTACTCACGGTACGGCTTTTTTCGCGGGTTCGGCGCACCCATGGGTTCCAGAAATTCAATTGGCTGTTCCTGTCAGGGTTCGTCGGCGGCGCGACAATTTGGACGACCCATTTCATCGCCATGCTTGGCTTCCGAGCGCCGACGCTCAGCGGTTATGAGTCGGATCTGACGCTGCTGTCGCTTTTCATCGGCATCGCCTCCGCCATGATCGGCTTTTCGGTCGCCTCGATGCGAAGCCAGGACGCGCTTGTCGAGGCCGGGGGCGCAATCGTCGGCCTTGGTGTCGCAGCGATGCATTACGTCGGTATTGCCGGCTACAAGGTGGCCGGCGAGGTCCAATGGAATACTGCCTATGTCGTTACCTCGCTGATTGCGGCGGCCGGTTTTGGCGCGCTCATGGCGCGCCGGGTTGTGCGGCCGACGGCGCGCTTCAGCCCGGTTGGGGCGGCCTTGCCGCTGATCCTTGCGATCGTTTCCACGCATTTCCTCGGCATGGCGGGCATGACGATCGTCCCGGATGTGACGGTCGCAGTTCCTCGCGAAATTCTCTCGGTGGGCGTGATGACCAGCTTGGTCGGTACCGTCATGGTCATCATCCTGCTCCTCGGCGCATCCACCTACATTATCGACATGCAGTCGACGGAAGCGGCCGTCGCTCGCTATCGTCATCTCTCGCTTCACGATCCACTGACGAACCTCGCAAACCGCGCGGCGCTGAACGAACATCTCGCCACCGTGACCAAACGGACCCATGAAATCGGCTGGAATGTCGCCGCTCTCTGCTTCGACCTCGATCGGTTCAAGGAGATCAACGATGTGCATGGTCACGCGGCTGGCGACGCCGTGCTGCGGGCGATCGGCGAGCGGCTGGTGAAGGTCATGCAAAAGGGACAGTTCGTGGCCCGGATCGGCGGCGATGAATTTGTGGTCGTCATGCGCGATCACGTTGGCCGCTCCGAGGCCAGAAGTGTTGCGCAGCGCCTGCTCGACGAGATCGAGCGACCGGTCGAGTGGAATGGCCAGTCGCTTAGCGTCGGGTCCAGCATCGGCATCTCCAGCTTTCCGGACAAGGCGCGCACCGTCGATGACCTGCTTTCGCAGGCTGACGTTGCCATGTATCGTGCCAAGACGACGGCGGGGAGCAGTATCTGCTTCTACGATCCCTCGATGGACGAAGCAGCGCGGGAACGAAGTGCGCTGGCGATCGAGATGCGCGAAGGGCTGAAGAGGGGCGAATTCGAACTCTTTTATCAGCAGCAGAACGATACCATGACGCGTGCGGTGTTGGGTTTCGAGGTGTTGCTGCGCTGGAAACACCCGACGCGCGGCTACATCTCGCCGGTCGAATTCATCCCGATCGCCGAGAAAACGGGTTTCATCATGGAGCTCGGCGAATGGGTGTTGCGTAACGCCTGCGTGGAAGCGGCCAGCTGGAAGAACCCCTTGAGCATAGCGGTTAATGTCGCGGCCCAACAGCTCGCAGACAGCCGCCTGCCGCAGATTGTACAGCAGATTCTCGCCGAAACGGGTCTGGTACCGCCACGCCTCGAACTCGAGATTACGGAGACCGGCATCATTGCCGACCACGGGCACGCGTTGAACGCCATCCGCCGGCTGAAGGAGCTCGGCGTCAAGGTGGCAATGGACGACTACGGCACCGGCTATTCGTCTCTCTCCACGCTGCAAAGCTTCCCGTTCGACAAGATCAAGATCGACCGTGCTTTTGTCGATGGCGTCGTCACCAACAAGCAGTCGGCAGCGATCGTTCGCTCAACGCTCATTCTTGCGCAGAGCCTTGATATTCCGGTTCTCGCCGAAGGCGTAGAACGCGAAGAGCACGTCGATTTCCTCCGCCGCGAAGGTTGCCTTCAGGTGCAGGGCTTCCTCTTCGGAAAGCCGATGCCACGTCCAGACATCGAGGCCCTCGTCAATGGCGATGGAACAGGCGCGACAGATCGCCAGGTCGTTGCTTCGAGGGCCGATGCGGCGGCCTGACCACCGCACTGCAACACGGCTTGACATCCGCCGCGCGGAAACCTCACATGCTCGCAAAACACAAGCGGCGGAGGAGTTCGGATATGCGGCTCAATCTTATTGCGGCAACGAGTACGATCGCGCTCGCCTTGGCATCTGCGGCCTATGCCGCTGACATCAACCAGGCTGGGGCCAGGCAGGTTCAAGAAAGCCTGACGAGACTGCTGCCGAAGAGAGTGGCGAAAGACGGTTTCGTGACCGTCAATCCGGCTGGGACACGCTACGAGATCATCTATGATTTTGCGAAGCTTCTGAAGAGCATCGATCCGGGCAGCTTTACAGTCACCGGCTTGACGCCGTGGTCGATGTTCGCAACGCGATTGGATACCGGTCTGTGGAGCGTGGAGGGGAACAATTCCCTCAATGTGTCTGGCAGCTTCAAGGCGTCGGGACAGCCAAAGACGGAATTTGCCTACATCATCGAGACCTTCATTTTCAGTGGCGTTTTCGACCCGGCGATCAGCTATCTCCGCTCGGGCGACTTCTCTACGAAGGCCGTGAATTTCTCATCCAAGACCGAAGCCGAGGAAGTAAGCGCCGGCTTTGATAGCATGAAATACAAACTGACGTCGTCGGAGGGTGCTGCGGCCGGCACGACGAATTTTGCCACCAGCGGCTCGGCCGCGGGATTCCTAGAGAAGATCAGCAGTCGCGAAGTGCCTCCGGTCGAAATCCGCGCTGACACAATCGATTTCGCAGCGGCGGTAAACGGCCTGCCCGTGAACAAGGTTCGCGACATCATCATGTTCGTGGCCGACCACGCCGACGAGAAGAAACTTGCTGTGGCGGACGGCGAGAAGTTGAAGGAAATGCTTCGTGACGCGTTTCCGTTGCTGACGAGCTTCAACGAAACGATCGACTTCAACAATCTCACAGTGTCGAGTGCCGCGGGTAACGGTGGCGCCAAGAACCTCAATTATGAGGTTGCACTCGACGGCGCGACCGACGCGACGCGCTTTGGAGTGGGTGTGACGGCGGATCAAATCAGTTTCGCGAGCGCGATCGTTCCTGCGGCCTATTCAGACTTCGTGCCCCGGCAATTGCAGCTGCAGTTGGCGATACCCAACATGGATTTTGCGGCGTTCGGCGATGAGTTTCTCAAGGTCGATTTCAGCGGCGCATCGTCAGAAGACAGCGGCAAGAAGGCGGTCGAGCGGCTCTTCAAGGGCGGCGAATTGGTCATGGAGTTCCCGAAGATCAGCGCGGTCTCGAGCGTTTACGATGCCGAGATTTCCGCAAAGGTCCGCGGACGGGTCGATACTTCCAAGGATTATTCCATGGAAGCGACGGTTCTGGCGCGTGATCTCGACAAGACGATCGCCGCCGTTCAGGAGCTTGCGAAGACCAACGCCGAGCTCAATCAGGTGTCGTTCGGCCTGATGATGGCCAAGGGCTTTGCGAAGACTGATCCCGACGGGCGTCAACGCTGGGATATCAGCGTCGCGCAAAACGGCTCCGTCACGATCAACGGCCAGGTCATCAAGGGCGCGGATTGAGCCTGCTACGTTAGCCTTGCAGCTCAAGGCGAGGGGCCTTGCGGGGCGCCCCCGGCAGGTCCATGCTGTGTTGCCAGTGTCAGCTCTCTAGGTGAGGCCGGCGCGCTCAGAGAGGCAGGCCGATGAATTGTGCCGCCTGTGGTTTTGCGATCGAAAGTCGTTTTGCGTTCTGCCCGAAGTGCGGCGCAAGACAACCGATCGTCTGCGCCTCCTGTGGCGAGACATGCCAGCCCGATTTTGCGTTTTGCCCAAAATGTGGAACACCTCTTGGCCCGGCCGAAGGTCGTGCAGTTCCTGCCGAACCGCCGCCGCGTGCAGTCCCGCCTACATCCATGCCTGACGATGCCGCCGACCGGCGTCCGCTGACCGTTCTGTTTGCCGATCTCTGCGGCTTTACTGCGCTCAGCGAGAGAACTGACCCGGAACTGATGCGCTCGCTGCAGAACGAACTGTTCGAGGAGTTGACGCGGGCCGTGGAGGCTTATGGCGGCTATGTTGACAAGTTTGTCGGTGACGCGTTGCTTGCGCTGTTCGGGGCCCCGACAGCACATGAGGACGATCCCGATCGTGCCCTTTGCGCAGCACTCGACATGATTGCGGGTGCTGACCGCCTTGGCGCCAAATGGCTGGATCTGGCCGGTGGAGATCCGCTGCAGCTGCATGTCGGCATCAACACAGGGCCGGTGGTCAGCGGTGGTTTCGGAGCGGCGGCTGCGCGATCCTACTCGGTGACCGGCGATACAGTGAATACGGCCCAACGACTGCAAACGATGGCGGGTCCAGGCGAGATACTGGTAGGCCCGGTAACCTACCGTCTGACGCGGCATGCGTTCGCGTTCGACAATCTCGGTTCGCTTGCCCTTCGCGGGAAGACGGGAAATGTACAGGTACATCGTCTCCTCGGACGGATGGAGACGCCTCACGCCGCGCGCGGTTTGGAAAGCCTAGGCCTGCACGCCGAACTCATCGGGCGTGACTCGGAACTGTCGCGGATGTCCAATTGCCTGGATCGCGCCAGTGGCGGCAATGCGCAACTCGTCCAGCTCGTCGGTGAGGCTGGCATCGGCAAGTCAAGATTGGTCAAGGAGTTTCTGCAGAACGTCGCCGAAGCCGAGCGGTTCGGGCAGGTGGTGGTACGGCGTGCCGTCTGCTCACCCCTCGGGGAGCAATCTTATGGGACGCTAGCATCGGTTCTACGCAGCGCCTACGGGATAGCTGAGCGGGAAACCGCAGCCCGGACGGCCGAACTGCTGGCAACGGGATTGGTCGACCTTGGTTTTAGCGAGAGCGAGGTCGCGGGTCTGACGCCGCTCCTTTCTCATGTCTTGGGCCTCGGCGATCCGGATGGAGCGCTGCGGTATGTCGAGCCAGAGCAGTTGCGGCGGCAGATCTTTTACGCCACGCGTACGATCTTTGAACGGCGGCTGTCGCTAAGCCCACTGCTGCTGGTGGTGGAGGATCTCCATTGGGCGGATGCCGCTTCGATCGAGGCGCTACGCTTCGTCCTGGACCGGCTCGAACGTACGCGCCTGATGATGCTGACGACAGGACGGTCGGTTGCCGAGGGCGAAGGCCTGGAGTCAAGCCGGATCAACCGCACCGTCATGCGGCTCGCGCCGCTTTCGAGTAAGGATGGCGAGGCTCTGCTGACGCAATTCTTTGGCGTGGACAGTTCCGTGCCTGCGAAGACGCGCTCACGAATTCTCGCGCGAGCGGGCGGCAATCCGCTGTTTATCGAGGAGATCGTACGGGCGCTGATCGAGACCGAGGCACTTCATTTCGAGAACGGATGCTGGCGCATGGCGGGTGGCGAAATGGGAACCGAGGTGCCGATGAGCCTGCAGGCGATGCTGCTGGCGCGCGTCGACCGCCTGCCGCCCGACGTCAAGCGTTTGGCGCAGGAAGCTGCCGTTATAGGTCCACGCTTCGATCTGGCATTGCTTCGCGCCGTCGCATCGGATGCAGAGTGTGTCGAGCGTGGGCTGGATTTTCTCTGCGAGGCCGAGGTCGTTGAGGAAACGCCTGGTGCTGCTTCGGCAAAGGCGATCTCTTATTGCTTCCCGCAGCAGCTATTGCACGATGCCATCTATGGCAATCTCTTGCTACAGCGCCGCAAGGAGCTGCATGCGCGTATCGGGGCCGCGATCGAGAGAATACATTACGGCATACCCGCTCGACTCGAGGATATCGCACAACTCGGCCGTCACTACTGCCGGGCCGACGAGGTGAGCAAGGGCGTCCGATACCTCATGGCCGCGGGTGATTTGGCCCGCAAGACCTACGCAAACGACGATGCGATGCGCCTCTACCGCGAGGCGCTTGCGGCAATTTCGGATAACCCGCAAGCCGGTTCGGAGTTGCTTGCTCTCTATGAACGGTTCGCTGATCTCTGCGGGCCGGCGGGAGAGCGGGAGACGGCCCGCGAACACTATGGCCGCGCACTGACGACCTTAAAGGAAGCTGGTGATCAGCCGGGTGCGGCGCGGATCCTGCGCAAGCTCGGCCGCCTCAATCTTGCTGCGGGCAGAAGTGATCTTGCGGACGCCGACTATGCGCAGGCCGCCTCGCTGTTGAGCGTGAGCAATGCACCCATCGAACTTGCCCATCTGCTTCAGGAGCGTGGGCATCTCGCCTTCCGCAAGGGCGATCAGACCGCTGCCGCGCGTTGGGCCGATGATGCACTGTCCTGCCTCAACACTGCAACATTGGATGGGGAAGGCTCCGTGGCCTCGGAGGCTGCGCAGGTGCGAGCGGAGGCGCTGAATACAAAGGGGGTGGCGCTGGCGCGGCTGGGGCGGCACCGCGAGGCGGTGCGCGAAGTCGAGCGAAGTCTGGAGGTTGCCGAAACGGCGGGGCTTCTCGGCGCGGCCTGTCGCGCCTATTCCAATCTCGGCGTTCTCTATACGATCGTCGATCCGCGGCGTGCCATCGATGTGTGTCGCCAGGGCCTCGATGTTGCCAAGCGCATCTCCGACCTCGGTTTTCAAGCCCGGCTTTTCGCCAACCTCGCGGTCGCCTGCTGCACCTTCACCGACAACTGTGCCAAGGAGGGAGTGCCGGCGGCTGAAAGAGCGATCGAGATCGACCGGGCGCTGGATCAGCGCGATCACCTGGCGGTGCCCCTCATCGTGCTCGGACAGATCCATCAGTGTCACGGGGAACCGGACCTGGCTCGGAACTACTACGAGGAAGCGCTTCAGCTCGCGCGTGAAATCGGCGAGCCACAGCTTCTCTTTCCATGCTATGATGGGCTTGCGACGTTGAACTTGGAAAAGGACGATATGGCCGAGGCGGAGCGCTACTTTTCGCTCGCGCAGGATGTTTGCGTCAGGCATGGGCTGGATCCCGACGCGCTCGTCGTGCTGCCCTTCCTGGATTGATTCAATGCCGGCAGGTAAGGTGCTGAGTTTTCGCTATTTTTTCTTCTGCTCGGCTTGCTCGCCGACGCGCAAATGAAGGAGGGTGCCATGCCCGAAAATCAAAGCGAGAGACCGCTGCAGCCCGGTGACCGCGCGCCGAACGTCATTCTCGATGCGATCACGCGTCAGGGCAAGATATCGATCGATGACTTCCGAGGACAGAAGCCGGTTTTGGTCGGCCTGTTTCGCGGGCTCCACTGTCCATTCTGCAGGCGGCAAATCGCCGCGATGGCGAGCCTGGCGGGCGACCTCCAGCAAAAGGGCATCGAAAGTCTGACGGTGGTCAATACGCCTATCGATCGGGCACGCCTCTATTTCCGGTATCATCCCTTGCCCAATCTGCTGGCGGCCTCCGATCCCGACAGGGTATCGCATCGCGCCTTCGGGCTTCCCAACATCGAGTTCACGCAATCGGAAACAGCGTGGCCCTACAAGGTTAGCCTCGACACGCTAACGTCGATGCGCGTCGATATGCCTGACCTGCCTGAGCCGATGGCCCCGCTGGCGGCTGTTGAATACCTCGACAATGCCGATGGTTACGAGTTCACGGACGACGACAAGCGGATGATTGCGACGGGTGAGGGCCAACTGGTCGGCGAGTTCCTTCTTGACCGCGACGGCGTCGTCAGATGGTGCTTTACCGAGGTGGCCGACGATGGCCGACGTATGTTCGGCGTACCGGCTCCCGAGGAGGTCATGTCGGCCGCGTCAAACATTGCTGCCTAAGCGACTGCGGTCAGTCAGATCCGCTTGTCGCGCTTTTACTCGTTTTCGAAAAACGGAGTTCGGCTCCCGCATAAGCGGAAGCCGACTTGTCAGGGTCGCCACTTCATTACCTGCATGCGCCCTGGCGTATGATGCGGAAGCCGCTGTTGTTAGCTTCACAGGTATTCGAGAAGGTGCGCAGTTGTGAACCTCGTTGGCCGCAGACTGGGCGGTACTCACGCGTGCATATGCCACCGGGCCGCGGCGGTGGCGGACGCTGCGGGCGCACTGTTATGCCGGGCTGGCGGCGGCACTGGCCGCGGCTGATGACCGTAAAGTTGGCTGCTTGAGCCTGGCACGCGTTAGAGAAGGTCTGAACACGTCCGCTGCGTTGGCCGCAGACCGGAGCGTACTCCATGGTACACACCTGCGGCCTCGACGGAAGAGGTGTCGGACGCGATGTCATCGGAGGCGGCCGGCGGCACTGGCCACGGCTGATGATTGTAAAGTTATTTGCACGCGCCTGGCATGCATTGGCGAAGGTCTGGACACGTCCGCCGCGTTGGCCACAGACGGGATTGTATTCCAGAGTGCATATCTGCGGACTGGGCGCGCGAGGTGGCGGGCGCCAATAATTGGGTCCTACGTCGGCAGTGCAGGCAGACAGAAGCGAAATGAGCCCAAACAGGGCGATCTTCCGAGGCAACAGGAAACCGGCGAGCGTCATGACTCTTCCCCTGCAGCTAGATTTCTTTTCAAATCCTAGCTCAAGTTGCATTTCCGGGGAAGATCAAACGTCTGCGGTGTTGAAAGTTTTGAAACGCTTCAGTCGAACAGGCTGGAAACCGACTCTTCCTGGCTGGTGCGGTTGATCGCTTCACCGATCAAGCTCGCCGTGCTCACAACGCGGATGTTGTGAGCTGACTGGACAGCCGTCGTCGGCTGGATCGAGTCGGTGATGACGAGCTCGCGAAGCTTCGACGAAGTGATGCGGGTGACCGCGCCCCCCGAGAGAACGCCGTGGGTAATATAGGCGGTGACGCTTGCCGCCCCTTTGGCAAGCAGCGCATCGGCTGCGTTGCAGAGCGTGCCGCCGGAATCGACGATGTCGTCGATCAGCAGGCAGTCCTTGCCTTCAACTTCGCCGATGATGTTCATGACTTCGGATTCACCCGGGCGGTCGCGGCGCTTGTCCACGATCGCCAGCAGACAGTCGAGACGTTTGGCGAGCGCGCGGGCACGAACAACGCCGCCGACATCAGGCGAAACCACCATGACGTTGCTGATGTCGTAGTTGGCCTTGATATCACGGGTCAGGACCGGGATGGCGTAGAGATTGTCCGTCGGAATATCGAAGAAGCCCTGGATCTGGCCTGCATGCAGATCGAGGGTTAGCACGCGATCGGCGCCGGCTTCCGTTATGAGGTTGGCGACGAGCTTGGCGGAGATCGGCGTGCGCCCCGAGGCACGGCGATCCTGGCGGGCATAGCCGAAATAGGGAAGAACCGCAGTTATGCGGCGCGCGGACGAGCGGCGCATCGCATCGATCATGATGAGCAGTTCCATGAGATGGTCGTTCGTCGGAAAAGACGTGGACTGGACGACGAACACGTCTTCACCGCGAACGTTTTCCTGAATTTCCACGAAGATTTCCTGATCGGCAAATCTTCTGACGCTGGCTTTGCCCAAAGGCACATTGAGATAGCTGCAGATCGCTTCGGCGAGATGCCGGTTCGAATTGCCTGCGAAAACCTTCATCTTGGTCCGCCTATTTCCTGCTGATAGCCGCGCTTTTTAGCCAGCTTGCTCCTGAATGCAAGGGCTAAGGCGTCATCTGCGCTCATATTTCTAAAAACCTTGTGGCTTAACCGCCGCGAGCATCGCGCCACGTTGAGAAGTCGGTGATGGTTTTCGAGGCGATTTGCTGCATAACCGAGGCGGGAACGCCGGCCCAGGGATCCAGCGCCTCCGAGGGTACGCTTTCCTGTCCCTGGATGCGGTGCAGGCGCGCGCCGCTGCCATCGAGAATATCCCAGACATAGACCACGGTGACCTTGCCGCTGTCGGAAAAGGCGGAGAGGTATCCCTTCAGAATGTAGGCGCTTGAGCTGTCGTTCGAGCTCTTGATGGAAAGGCCGTGCGAGCGGGCCTCCGCTCCGAGTTGGCGCGAAAGCGGTGTAACCGCCTGAACCGGTGCCCCGATGATCGGAAGGAAGCGGACGGTCGTCCCACCTGCCGAGGACGAACTCGTATTCAGCATGGCAGTCTGGGTTTGCTGTCTAGGCGGTTCGCGAGCGGGCGCTTCCACCATGTCTTCTTCCTCGGCCTGGGCGTTGGATATTGGCTCCGGCAGGGTCTGCGCCTTGATTGGCACGGAGGCTGCCGGCGAGCGCATATCGCTTTCCAAGGCCATCGCCTGGGCTTCCATCGTGGTAGGCGGTGCGCCTGAACCTTGACGATAGCTCGCCTGGCTATAGGCGGGATGATATCCGTTCGACCGCTGCTGAGCGGCAAAGGCCTGCTGGCGGGGCTGGGTTCCTGCCATGCGTTCCACGTCGCCCTGCGTTACCGGCGATGAGCGCATGTTTGGTGAGGAATCGCCGATGTCGACCAGCGGGACCAAGGCGTCGGTGGTGTTGCAGGCGGTTAGGGCAAAGCAGGCAAGGAGCACTGGCGCAGTCGCGACTCGCGTCATCCCTCGTTACATCCTTCCCAGTGCCGGCCCCATGCACTTTATGAAGGCCGGTGCGGGTCTGTGTCAATTCCGGATTCTTGTCTCAGACGTTGATGAAATCCAGAGAGTGGCGGGAAAGCGCGCGGGGTGTGTTGTCCGTCGTGAGATAAGTCTGCCCGAGGGTCATCGCAGTTCCCGTGTCGGAATCCATGATGATCATGTGCACGAAGAGCGACATGTTCGGTTCGATTGCTTGCGGATTACCGACATGGAACATCTGATGCTCCATCCAGGATGGCGAGAAACGGGCGCCCAGCGAGTAGCCGCAGGCATTGAGGCGATGGCGCGACAGGCCGCGCTCGTCCATGATTTTCGCATGCATATCGAAGACGTCGCCGAAGCTGTGGCCCGGCCTCAATACCGTTTCGATTGCCTGGATGGTTTCGAAGCAGGCGTTGTAGAGTTCGCGATGGCGATAGCTCGGTTCGCCGATGACGACGGTACGCATCATTCCCGCATGGTAGTGCGCGTAAGCGCCTGCCCATTCGAGCGTCAACTGGTCGTTGGTATCGAGCTTGCGGCGGCCGGCCTTGTAGCGGCAAAGCAGGGCGTCCTCGGCAGAGCCGATGATGAATTCGTTCGCGGAATAGTCGCCACCACCGGCAAAAACGGCGCCCTGCATCGCGGCCAGAATATCCGCTTCGTCTGCGCCGGGATTGGTCAGCGCGAGTGCCGCATCAAGCGCATCGTCGGCCAATACAGCAGCGCGTTCAACATAGGCGACTTCGGCTGGGCTCTTGATCAGTCTCAGGCGGCTGACGAGATAGGACGCGTCGACGATCTGGCCGAAGGACGTCAACTGCGCGTCGAGCATCCGGGCTACGCGGCCCGTCATGCCATGGGTGTCGTATTCGACGCCGATCCTGGCTCCGAGCAGATCCATCTCGACCAGCAGGTTCCGAAGGTCGACGGTCGGATCGGCATTTACGCGGTCGACCCAGACTTGCACGTTTTCCAGAATGGAGGTGTGTTTCGCCTGACGCAGGTCGGCAGAGCGTGTGATCAGCGCCATCGTCCCGTCGGCCTTGACGACAAGCGTTTGGAAGAAGCAGTAGCCGAAGGTGTCGTAGCCGGTCAGCCAGTACATGCTTTCCTGGGCAAACAGCAGCAGGGCATCCAGCTTCTCTTCGCGCATCTTGTCTGTCAGACGCGCGAGGCGGACGGCGAATTCGGGTCGGTCGAAGTGCAAGGCCATACCGCTCAAATCTCCCTGATTGCGATTGCAGAAATCTGCCGACCGTAGTCCGGCTCTTTGTTATGTGTGGTCCGGCGGTACGAGAAGAAACGCTCGGCATCGGGATAGGTGCAGAGCCCAAGGCTTTCTGCGCGGATGCCGGCGGCGCGCAGCCGGTCGATCGTCAGGGCAGGGAGGTCGAACATCGCGTGTTCAGGCTTTCCTGATGGCACGAAATAGCGCTCGTAAGATGGATCCTGAGCGACAAAGCGTTCCACAAATTCCGGCCCAACCTCGTAGCTCGCCTGGCTGATCGATGGGCCGAGGCAGGCAACGATGGCTTCGCGCTTCGCGCCAAGCTGGACCATCGTGTCGATCGTGTTTTCCAAAACACCGGTGAGGGCACCCTTCCAACCTGCATGAGCGGCGCCAATGACACCGTTTTCCGAATCGGCGAAGAGGATTGGCCCACAATCGGCAGCCAGCACCCCGAGCGCTATGCCCGGAGTTGCCGTTACCAACGCATCCGCTGAGGGGCGGGAGCCGTTATAGTTCCTGTCGACGACGACCACATCGGGAGAGTGTACCTGGTGCACAGTAGCGAGACGCTCGACAGGCAATTCAAACCAGCTAGCCACGCGGCGGCGATTCTCCTGAACCTTCTCGCGCTCATCGTGCGAGCCGAGGCCGACATTCAGGCCGCGATAAATGCCGTCCGAAACGCCGCCTTGCCGGGTGAAGTAGCCATGGAGAATTGCGTCACCGGTTGCCTCTTTCAGCAGCGCGCTTTGGATCGGTGCCGGAGATGCTGCTTGCGTCATTAGAACTTCCAAAATTGCTTGAATGCTTGTGCGCCTTACTGGATGGCAATGCCTGGTCGATTGCCGCGGATGTTGGCCCAGCGGCGCTCGCGCTGTCAATCCACCGAACGGAAGGGCATCAAATCCACCGTCGGGTGCGAGACCGCCAGCACCTTGAAGAGTTCGCCCATACGCCCTTCACCTTCGGCGGCCAGTCGGTCGACTGCGGTCTGGATGATTTGCTGCGTATGTGGTGCTCGATCCCGGCCAAGCACGGCAGCGCGATCGAGAATGCCGAGGCCGACGAGAAAATCGCCTTGGTGAAGCATGCCGTTGACGTGGACCCCGGCCGCAGTGGCGGTCTGTGCCAATGCCTGGAAATCGACGTGGCTCGTCAGGTCCGCTTCACCGGGATGCGCCAGAGGCGGATCATACTCATGCATGCGCACCGCCTGCAGCGTGTCGCCGTAGCCACTCACAACGTGCCCATAGTCAATGGCGACAAGCGTCCCGCCATGTTCTTTCAGGCGATCGCAGATCGATAGCATCACCGACTGGCGCGCCGGCGAGACTTCGAAGATCGTTCCCGGGAGTACGTCCTCTTCCGGCCAGGGGAGGAGGCTTGAATCGATCCCGGCCACGCCGGCGCCGAATGTCAGTTCGCCTGCTGCGTCGACGCCCACCATCCGCTCGCGGAAGCCCGCCGGCGTCCGCACGAACTGACGGATCGGAATCGCATCGAACAACTCATTTGCCGCGACGAGCGAGAATCCCGGCGGGACTTCATCGAAGCCCTGATGCCAGCTGACCTTGTCGCCGTGGGACGCCAGCGTCTCCTGCTGGATGTCGCGCAGCCGCTCGCTTGTCTCGACGAGGTGCACGGTCATGTCTCCGAAAAGCGGCGGCGCGATACGGGAAATGACGCGCAGCATATCCGACATCATCGTGCCGCGACCGGGACCGATTTCGATGAGACGGACACCTTTGGGCGTCCCGTGTCGCTGCCAGGCATGGACGATGAAGACGCCGATCATCTCGCCAAAAAGCTGGCTTACCTCGGGTGCAGTCACGAAGTCACCTGTGCGGCCAAAAGGCTCGCGGGTCCTGTAGTAGCCATGTTCGGGGTCGGCGAGGCACAGCGAAAAAAAGTCCGTGACGCTGATCGGGCCGTTCGCCTGAATGATAGCCTTGATCTTCTCACCGAGCGCGGTGCTCATGAATGCCCCTCCTGTCAGGCTGCGATCAGTGCTGCAGGGCAGCCTGACGGCGAGCGCGAAGCATGGCCCAGATTCCCAGCAATACCATCGGCGTGGAAAGCACCATGCCCATGGTGAGCCAATTGGTGCCCAGCAGGTAGCCCAGCTGGGCATCCGGTTCGCGGAAGAATTCGACGAAAATGCGGGAAAGCGCGTAGCCGCAGACGAAAACGCCGGTGACGAAGCCAGGGGTCTTCAGTGCGCGGAAGCCGTAGATCAGCATGGCGAGAACCAGGAGGAGCACGATGCCCTCCAGACCTGCCTCGTAGAGCTGGCTGGGGTGGCGAACAAAGTCGCCGCCGGGGCAGTAACCGTCGGCCCGCTCGATATATTGGTTACAGAAAACCATGCCCCAAGGCACATCGGTCAAGCGCCCCCAAAGCTCACCATTGATGAAGTTGGCGACGCGGCCGCAGAACAGGCCGATCGGGACGACTGCTGCGACAATATCGAACAGGCTCCAGATCGGTATGCTGTTGCGCCGCGCGAAGACGATCATCGCGATGGTGGTGCCCGTCAGGCCGCCGTGGAAGGACATGCCGCCATTCCATATCTGTATCGCCCGGATCGGGCTCTCGATGACAGCAGGCATGTCGTAGAAGAGGATGTAGCCGATGCGGCCGCCGAGGACGATGCCGAGCGCGACCCAGATGATGAAATCGTCCAGTTGCACCTTGGTGATCGGGGACACGTCGCCCGGCCACAGCTTGTTGTTCCCGGCGATCTGACGCGCATAGTACCAGCCGAGCATGATGCCGGCGACATAGGCAAGTCCGTACCAGTGAATTGAGAGGGGGCCGAGCGAAAAGGCGATCGGGTCGATCTCGGGGAACGGCATGATCGCCATGAAATTGGCTGCTGTCGGCAAGGTTGTCCCATTCGGTGGCGCAAAGCCCGGAATATGGAATCGGGCGTCTGACGCGGTTCAGTTCAAGGCGTCCTTTGCGACTTTCTGAAGGCGCGCCAAGCTTGATGTGGGCGGAAGATGGCGCTGCGATCAAGAGCGGTCAAGTCGATTGTTGGCGATCGGAGGCCGCCGGCTGGCTTATCCAGAGCAAACCGCTTGCATCCTCCGCGGCGAAGCCCTACCTCATTCTTGAGGGGCCGAAGTGGCCCTAACTGGTCTATAGCAAAGGGAGAAAATCGCCATGACGACTGGAGCAAACCGCATCATGGACGAGTTCGCCAAGCTGATGACAGATGCGGCCGGCGCTGCCCAGGGTGTGCGCAAGGAAATCGAGACAGCCTTCAATGCGCAGGCGGAGCGCTGGCTCAATACGCTCGACATCGTGAAGCGCGAGGAATTCGAGGTCGTACGCGAAATGGCGATCAAGGCGCGCGATGAAAATGATGCGCTGCTTGCGCGGATCGCCGCCCTTGAAGAGAAGCTTGCGGCCAAGGGCAAGTAATTCCCGTTGTGAGACAGGCCGTGGTGTGACCTTTATGAGACACACCGCGGCTGCGGCCTAAAAACCAGGTGCGGTTATCCACCTGTGGACACTGCCAAAAAGATCAATGGGCAGAGTCATTTAAACCCTCCTTCTGAATCTAAACCCGAAAAGCTTTCCACAGTGCCGTTCCCTAAAACGGCCTTCAGGGGCTGGCGTGTCGCCGAGCCCGTTATACACTGATTTTAAATGATGATTCGAAGCGGTTGGTAAGCTCCAGGCAGGTTTGACTGCGTTAAGTCTGGTAGTGGTTCAACGGTCATCACGGTTGGTGGTTCCGGCTGTTGCGTGTGTTCTCCTTGTGTCTCGTTGACGAAGTTGGTTCGCATTCACTCCGGTCAAGAAGGTGCTGCATGAGCCTCATGGAATTGGAAGTCGAGCGTCAGTCGAACCCGGTCGATATGATCGAGTACGTCGCCGCCAATAACGACTGGTCTTTCGAGCGGTCGGGTGACGACGAAATTGCGATGACGGTTGAAGGGAAGTGGGCCGACTACCACGTTTCCTTTTCCTGGATGGAAGAGTTCGAGGCGCTGCACCTTGGCTGCGCCTTCGACGTCAAGGTTCCCGAACAGCGCGTTAACGAGGTCACCAAGCTCTTGGCCGCGATCAACGGCCAGGTCCTGATGGGACACTTCGATCTTTGGCGCCAGGAAGATGTCATCATCTTCCGTCAGTCGCTGCTGCTTGCCGGCGGTGCGGAGCCGACCAATCGACAGGTCGAGGTTTTGCTCGCTAGTGCGCTCGATACCTGTGAGGCGTACTATCAAGCGTTCCAGTTCGTGATCTGGTCGGGCATGGAGGCGAACCGCGCCATGGAAGCGGTTCTCTTCGAAACCGTCGGCGAGGCGTAAATGTCATCCGCATCTTCAGGTCCTATCGTTCTTATCGGTGCCGGCAATATGGGGGGCGCAATGCTCTCTGGCTGGCTGAAGAGCGGAGTGGCCGGTTCTTCCATCGTCGTCATCGATCCCGGTCCGTCCGAGCAGATGATGAAAACAATCAACGATGCCGGCGTAACGCACGTTACCTCGGCTCCTGCCGGGCTGACGGCAGGCGTTCTCTTTCTGGCGGTCAAGCCACAGGTGATGGATGCCGTGCTGCCTCCGGTCAAGGGAACGGTGGGATCAGAAACCGTCGTTGTGTCGGTCGCCGCCGGAAAGACGCTGTTGTTTCTTGAAAAGCATCTCGGTGAGGCTGCGATGGTGCGCGCTATGCCGAACACCCCGGCCATGGTCGGTCGTGGTGTTACGGGTGCGTTTGCCAATGCCCGCGTCACCGATGCGCAGCGTGAGCACGTCCATTCTCTCTTGCGTGTATCCGGTCCGGTAGAATGGGTTCCAACCGAAGCCGACATCGATGCCGTTACGGCGCTGTCGGGAAGCGGACCGGCTTATGTGTTTTATCTCGTCGAGTGTATGGCAGAGGCAGGCCGTAAACTTGGCTTGCAGGCGGACCTTGCCATGCGTCTTGCACGGGAAACGGTCGCGGGGGCTGGTGAGCTTTTGCACCAGTCCCCCGACGACGCCTCGCGGCTGCGGCAGAACGTGACATCGCCGGGCGGCACGACCGCCGCCGCGCTTTCGGTCCTGATGGCCGAGGACGCGATGCAGCCTCTTTTCGACAAGGCCCTCGCGGCAGCGCGCAGGCGCGCCGAAGAGCTTGCCGGCTGAGGACAACCTGTATGGCTGACGAAATCACCTATGCCGACTTCGAGCGTGTCGACATTCGTGTCGGTACGATCGTCGAGGCAAGTCCGTTTCCGGAGGCGCGAAAGCCGGCCTTCAAGCTGCTGATCGACTTCGGGCCAGAGATCGGTCTCAAGAAGTCGTCGGCACAGATTACGGTTCACTATACGCCCGAGAGCCTTGTCGGTCGGCAGGTTCTCGGCGTGGTGAACTTTCCGCCACGGCAGATCGGCCCGGTCCGCTCGGAAGTCCTGACCTTGGGCTTCGAGGATGAGGCGGGAGCGATCGTTCTTGCAGGAACCGACAAGCCCGTACCGAACGGCAAGAAGCTGATGTGATCAGTGGATCTCGCGCGACAGCGGATCGGTCAGCGAGAAATCGTGGAATACGGCTTCGAAGCCGGCGCGTTGCGGCGAGCAGAATACCGGCCCGACGGCAACCTCTGCATACGCCGGATCGAACCACGCAAGGCGTGCCATGCGCCAATCTTCCATGCGGTCCGTTCTGTATTGAATGAACAGCGCATCGCCATTGCGTGTCACCCGCACGCCCATGCGCTCGAATGTGTGGTCGAGCCGAAAGGCTGACCAATCGGAATTGCCGTTGGTCACGACGACGCTGAAATGCATGGCGCCATCGGTATATTCGATCCCGCATTTCATCCAATGCGTGGCATTAGCCCGTACCATGAGGCCAGCCTGATCGTAGAGTTCCTGGTAGCGTCCCGAGAAGGAAACCTCGGCGGTGAAGTCGCCTTGTCGCGACCGGTGCAGGAAATGTCCGTCGTCGCGGTGGAAGCCGTAATATGTCCCCTGCCAGAAATCGGTCTTGGGTCCCGACCAGACATGCAAATCCCCGCCGCGCATCTCGAAGCGAGGCGGCGGGTTCAGCCATGTCATTGAGCTCGTGTCCATCGTCATCTTTTCCTCACGCGGGCAGGCGGACGGTCGCCCGAAGGCCACCCAGAGGGCTGTCGCCAAGCGTGACGTTGCCGCCGTGGCTTCGTGCGATGTCGCGAGCGATTGCGAGGCCCAGGCCGGTGCCCGAGGCATCGAGATTTCGGGCTTCGTCGAGCCGGAAGAACGGCTTGAAGACGTCCTCGCGGTTCCTTTCTGGAATCCCCGGGCCGTCATCGTCAAAGGTGATCGTCAGCCACTTGGCGCTGTGCCTGGCGTTGATGTCGAGCGTGTTGGCGTAGCGGCGGGCATTTGAGGCTAGGTTGGTCACAAGGCGCGTGAAGGCGTTCGGGCGCACCAAGATCTCGTCGTCTCCGTCGATCGAGTATGTAAGCTTCTTGCCGTCGTGAAGTTCGAAGTCTGCCGCCACTCGTGCGAAGAGCTCGCTGAGCTTCAGGTCGCCAACGTCCTCTTCGACCTCGCTTCGGGCAAACGCCATGTAGGCCTCGAGCATCGACTGCATATCGTTGACGTCGTCGTTCAGGCCGTGAAGCTCCGGATTTTCGCCGGCCAGTGCCAGCTGCAGCTTGAAGCGGGTCAGGATCGTGCGCAGATCGTGGCTCACTCCGGTCAGCATCGCCGTGCGTTGCTCGATCTGTCGCTCGATGCGCTCGCGCATCAGAATGAAGGCAAGGCCCGCACGACGAACCTCATCTGCGCCACGCGGGTGGAAGTTGTCGGCCTTCTGCCCCTTGCCGAAGTTTTCGGCGGCGTTGGCCAGCGCTAGGATCGGGCGGATCTGCCCGCGCAGGAAGAGGATCGATATGCCAATCAGGACCAGCGAGGCGCCAACCATCCACACAATGAAGATGTGAGTGTTGGAGGCATAGGTCGAGCTGCGCCGTGCCAATACGCGAAGGATCTTGTCTTCCAGCTTGATGCGGATCTCGACGAGGCTGGAGTCGCCGAGCGTGTCGATCCAGAAGGGGCGCTTGATCTGATCGCTGATCTCGTCGCTCAGGATACCGTCCAGGATGGAGAAGAAGGGCTTTGTGCGTGGCGATGGCAGATCGCCGTCCGGTTCGATCGAGATCTGCAAGTTCATCTGATCGCGTGCGATACGGGTGACTTCGCTAAAGTCCGTATCTTGCGGATAAGTCTCGATGATCTGGATGATGGCCGCTATGTCGCGCGTGACGGCAGCTGAAAGGCGTTGGGTCACCATCTGCCAGTGGCGCTCCATGAATACGGCGGCGACAACAGACTGCAGGAGCACCATGGGGATAATGATGATCAGCAGCGAGCGGACGTACAGGCCCGTCGGCAGATAGAGCCGAAATCTGCGCAGCATCCACCGCCAGCCGCGGGCGGGCGAGCGGTCGTCGCGCCGAAGAGAGTCGAATGTCACCATTTGGCCGCTGGTCCTGGGGTTGCGACTGTCAATCGATGCTCAATCGGTATCCTATACCACGAACCGTCTGCAGCCAGACCGGATTTGCGGGATCGTCCTCGATCTTGCGTCTCAGGCGATTGATCTGCACATCGATGGTGCGCTCACCGACATCAACATCGTTGCCGATAAGCTCGTGTCGCGGAATGGTATCGCCGGCGCGTTTGGCGAACAGCAGCATGATTTCCTGCTCGCGATCCGTCAGCCGGACGACTTCGGACGCCTTCTTCAGCTCCTTGCGTGTGAGCGAGAAGGTATATGGTCCGAACATCACCTGTTCGATTTTCGGCGCATCGTTCGAGACATTGCGGCGCAGGATGTTGTTGACGCGCAGCACGAGCTCGCGTGGGTCGAAGGGCTTGGCCAGATAATCGTCGGCGCCTGCCTCGAGGCCCTCAATGCGGCTGCCTGACTCCGCCAGCGCCGTGAGCATGATGATTGGCACGTTCTTGATCGTGCGCAGACCCCTGGTCACTTCGATCCCGGACTCACCCGGCATCATGACGTCCATGATGATGAGGTCGAAATCCAAGCCGGCAAGCTTGCGTTGAGCTTCCGCGCCATCCGCGGCCACGGTCACCCGGAAGCCGTTCTCGGTCAAATAGCGGTTGAGCAGGGCGCGGATACGCGTGTCGTCATCCACAACAAGCAAGTGCGCAGCGTCGTCCGAAATCACTGTCTTTGTCGCCATTCAATCCGCTCTCGAGTTTGGTCTATTCCGCATACCTCTGAGGAAGGCCTTTATGCCTTCCCGTACCTCCGGAGAAGCCCCGTCGAATGCTCTCTCAATACGGCGCGATTGCGGCTCCGCCAGAGCAAGAGCAAGCTCGCGCCCCATCTTGGTAGGATAGAGCTTGCGCTGCCGCCTGTCTTCAGGCCCCGCAATCTGTCGAATATACCCCGAATCAATGAGTTGTTTGAGCACTCTTGCAAGACTCTGCTTGGTTATCTTCAACGTATCCAGCAGATCGGCAACCGTCATGCCCGGGTTGCGGTTAACAAAGTGAACGACACGGTGGTGCGCGCGCCCGAAGCCGATCTCTGCCAGGATGGCGTCAGGATCCGAAACGAAGTCACGATAGGAGAAGAACAGAAGCTCGATGATCTCAAAATCGATGGTTTCTGTGTTTTCCATCGGCATTTTCAGCAGTTCGGGCTTGCCCGCCTTTGGGCTCGTCTGGCGTGCCAATTTGGCATTTCCTTTCTTGTTGCGCACCTCGCGGGAAGCTCAGATAAAAATATGCCAGCATTTGACGTATCTTTGCGCCGTTGCTTGCTTCCCCCACGCGTCGCGAAGCCGGAAGGGGATGCCGTTTCCACCGGAAATTTGGCCCCACTTCGCAAACTTCACCACAATGCGTAATTTTCCCCTTTGTCAGTGGATAAAACGTATCGGGGATAACAATCAACAACAATGGCGTACGGGCAGCGGAGGAGAGCGAACGGCTGCGGTGCGTTCGTTCAGTGGAAAAACGCAAAGATCCACGTGTCGACCTATGGGTTTCACGCCGCAAACCTGGTGTTCATGGGAGAACACGGCTGGGCTGTGACGGAAATCGGGCCACACCGGTTTATGCCGGCGACGATCAGCGAAACACTGATGAGCGACTATGTAAGAGAGATAGATCGCGTGGCCGCTGCCGCCGACTATCCTCCAGCAAAGGACAGCGACCGGGTTCCCAGGGAGCCTCGGCCGCTTCTCGATGGGCTATCTATCGTGCGCGGGCGGCTACCGCTCCTACGATCGTCGACAGGATGCCGCCGCCGATCAGGCCGCCGATACCGTCGGCAATCAAACCGGTCATTGCAGCTTCGCCGCCGACCATGCTGAGCAGCATGCCACCGCCGATGCCACCGATCGCGCCGGCGATCGTCCGGGCGACGGTATTGATTGCAACCTGCTTCAACGCGCCGCTTGCGACATTGCCGCCGACTGCACCCGCTATTACCTGTGTGATGATGGGCAATAAGGCTTCCACGATTTCCCTCCTTCGCGTTTCCTCAAACGCCACTGCCGGCTGCGCGATCCGAAAGGATAGCCAGCCCTACAGGCGATCCGACCTCCGACCGGGAGCAGGGGATATCGTCTGAATTTCAGTATTTTATCATGATTGAATATTTAGTGGAATGGAGAGCAACCCACGCGTGAAAGTTTTCCACGCTGTCTGCGCAAAAAAAGGCGCCCGCGGGGCGCCTTTTCCATGTTGTGCGTTACAATCAGTTGTAGACGTAAACGATGCGGCGGCTGCCGGGGTCCACAAGGACCGGTCGATCGTTGATTCGGACATACCGATACTGATAGTCCGGAATTTCCTGGAACGTCACATCAGCCGGCACGGAAGCACCCACGACGACATCGCCACCGAGGCGCACGGTCTGTGCCGGATTGGTCTGGACATAGGTCGTGACGGTTTCAGGTGGGGTAACGGCGTCGACGGAGCCAACCGGTCCAAGCAACTCGTCGCCCGGTGCCGGCTCAGGAGCGACGCTTGCCGTCGTCTCATAGGTCACGACGGGAACGCCTAGATCGGACTGGTGCTGCTCGACGACGACGGTGCTGCCACCCTGTTCGACCTGCAGATACTGAGCATAGACCCAGCCACGCACGCCGTTGACGTCAACACGGCACCAGCGGCTTCCCTGGATGCAACCATCCAGCATTGCCTGCGAGCCGCGCGTCGCGATTCCGATTGAGGGATATTGCGGACCGGGGCCTGCGCGAACGTTCAGATCGTTGATGGCCGTGGCAACCATGTCCGCCTGGGCAAGACCGGCGCTTCCCACGACGATCGCGCCAGCCAGGAACAGATTTCGCTTCAAGGTCATCTCGTTTCTCCTTGTCTTAATACAGGCAAGTAACGTTTGGGGTGCAGACGATGTTCCGCCGCCTTCGCTTTCGCCGGTAAACGATTGTATCGACGTGTTAAATTCGAACGTGGCTGGTGATCGAACCCTGAAGCCAGACTGTGTTCACTAAATCGCGGGCTGCGCACGGTGTGATTTCGGACTATAGGAACCCGGGACAAAGACAAGCGAGGCACTCATGGGCATGCTCCAGGCCGGCATTATTCCGGTGACACCATTTCAGCAGAACTGCACGATCCTCTTCGACCCGGAGACCAAGGAAGGCGTCGTTGTCGATCCCGGCGGCGATGTCCCGGCGATCCTCGAGGCCATCACGGCGAACGGGTTCGACATCAAGGAAATCTGGCTGACACATGGCCATCTCGACCACGCAGGTGGAGCTAGGGAGCTCAAGGAAGCCCTTAACATCGATATCGTCGGTCCGCACGAGGACGATCTTCCCTTGCTGCAGCGGATCGAGACCCAGGCGCAAAAGTATGGCATCCCGTCGGGCATGCAGAATGTCGTTCCGGATCGTTGGCTGAAGGATGGCGACAAGGTCTCGTTTGGCACGCACGAGTTCGAGGTGTACCACACACCAGGCCACGCGCCCGGCCATGTCATCTACTTCAATCGCGCACAGAATTTTGCCCATCTGGGCGATGTGCTTTTCAACGGCTCGATCGGTCGGACGGATCTACCCGGGGGCAATCACCAGCAACTGCTCGATTCGATCCGCGACAAGGTCTTGCCGCTGGGCGATGACGTCGGCTTCATTTGCGGACACGGGCCGGGCAGCCGGATCGGCGACGAGCGACGGAGCAATCCCTTCCTGCAAGGGATCTGAGCACCCAAAACAAAAGCGCCGCTGAGAGGCGGCGCTTCGTGTTTGATTGCGCGTTCAGGCGATTAGCCGGCGTTGCAGAAGTGGCTGCGGCCATCGTTGCCGATAAATGTGCCGCTGCGCGGGTCAAACGACCGGTAGCGATAGGAGCAGTAGCGTTCCCACTGCGGAGTCCAGGGCTCGATGTCGGCGGCAACCGGACGATAGTAGCGGGGCGGGGGAGCGCGATAGACCGGAACGGCTTCGTATTCCGGGTCGTAGGGCGGGTCGATGTAGCGCGGCTCATCATAACGCGGCGCGCTTGCAATGGCTGAACCCACAATCAGACCCGTTGCAAGGCCGACGGCGCCACCGACAAGCGCATCATCGCCATGGTGGTGACGGTGCCAGTCACCAGCCGACGCGACCCCGATCGATGATACTGCGAGGGCAGCAGCGGTTGCCGTCATAAGGAGCGTCTTCGCAAGCCTGTTCATTTGTATTTCCCTGTTTTAACCGATACCGGTTCTGCACCTTGATGATGGCAAGGTAAGGGCCGCGATCTGAATGCAGGCTGAATGACAAAACCCGGCATCGCTGCCGGGCTTCAACTCGAATTGACAGCGTTGGCTAGAGGCTCAGCCTGCGATCTGCAGGTTGACAGCCTTGGGGCCCTTGCCGCGGCGGTCCGGCTCCGTGTCGAAGCTAACCTTCTGATTCTCCGTCAGTCCGGCCAAGCCAGAAGCCTGAACGGCAGAAATGTGTACAAAGATGTCCGCGCCGCCCTTGTCCGGCTTGATAAAGCCAAAACCTTTGTCGGTGTTGAAGAATTTTACTGTGCCAGTCTCGGCCATGCGTCAGGTCCTTTTATCTCTGCCCGCCATCCACACGGGCAGCATCACTGATATTGCCTCCTCACGGAGACGTTAGCAGGCAATTATTGAAATGTGAGAAAAAGGTCCCCTCTAGCACAACCAAACTCACCACGGGACTGACGCCCGCTTTCTCGGAATTGGTTGACCGGAATTTTAGCGTCTCCGGCGCGCACATTCTCAAGGACTTCCCATGCTCGCAAAATGCCCGAACACGGTGAGAGTGCTGCGATTATTAAATTTTGGCAAGCAAAAGTTTTTTAACGCGTCTGTGCTGAAAGGCACCTATAGGAGGCATTTTTGCACGCCCAGAGCAAAATTTTGGTCGTTAGCCGCCGCCGAGCAACGCTTTATATCGTTGGCAATATAGTTTGGGAGCAGATTTTGCCAAAAATGCAACGCTAACGCGACTACGCAAAGGCTAAAGTTTTTTTCTTTTCCGGGCGTTCAACCCAAGTTTGGGCTCGGTTTCAACCTCTCCGAAGCTCGACGGCGCGTAATTTCGGGCACCACCTCAACCAGAAGCATGGCGGTGAACATTAGCGCGCAGCCGGCGTAGCCGAGCGGCGGCATGGTTTCGCCCAGCAGCAGAGCGCCGAGCGAGGCGCCGAAGAGTGCTTCAGATGACAGGAAGATCGCTGCCTGCGACGAGGTCGTGTAGCGCTGGCCGATGACCTGCAGCGAGAAGGCGACACCGGACGAGAATATCCCGACGTAGAGGATCTCGGGGGCTGCCGCCCAGACCGCTGCCCAACTGATCGGTTCCGCGACGATGGCAACGACGAGCGCGCAGGCCCCGGTCACCGCAAACTGGGCGGTCGAAAGGGTAAGCGGGCGCCCGGTTTCGGACACTGTGATGCCGGCCAGGGTGATCTGCCCGGCCCAGAAGACCGCGCAGACGACCGTGAGCAGATCACCGGTCGTCAGTGCCGAGAGTTGGCCACCGGACAACATGTAGATGCCGGAAACGGCCATGATCGCGCCGGGCCAGATGATCCAGTGCGGGGAGCGGCGCAGGAAGACGACAGCGATCAGGGGGACGATCACGACGTAGAGGCCGGTGATGAAGCTCGAATTCGTCACGGTCGTCGTCTGCAGGCCGATCTGCTGGGTGGCGGCGCCACCGAATAGCGCAAGACCCGTCAGCAGATAGAGCTTGAGATGGCGCGGCGCGGTCTTTACCCGCGCCTTGCGGGCTTCGAAGAGCATGAACGGCAGGACCGCGACTGCGGCAATCACGAAGCGCAGGCCAATGAACCAGAACGGACCGATTGCCTTCATTGCCGTCGACTGCGCGACAAAGCCGCCGCCCCAGATGGCAGCTGCAAGCAATAGAAGGAGGTTCGCCTGAATGCGCGTCATGTCGTCCTCGGTGCGGAGAGTATGGGCGAGCGTTAGCAGTTGCCTTTGGTTTGGGCAAGGGTGAAGAATGTCGCCACTGGGTAAGCGCCTGAGAGCAAACGGATGGCAACGAAAACGGTTTCATCGGCGGACGAAAAGGCTGCGCCGCGACAACAGCGCCATGATGCGCCAGCGGGGTATTGCGGCAACTCGCTCACGCGAAAGCTCGGCCTGAGGGAAGGGCAGGCGGCGCTGCTGATCGGTGTACCCGAGATCGCCGAGATACAATCCTTTGAGCATTTCTCCTCCGTTACGAAAGCTTTGCCATCAATGATTGAGCGTCGCTTCGACTACGTGCATGTTTTCGAAGCCCGCCGGGTAGTCCTGGAAGGTATTGCCCGGGCTGTATCGGGCGCTCTCAAGCCCGACGGGATGCTTTGGATTTCCTGGCCCAAGAAGGCGGCGCGGGTGCCGACCACAGTCACCGAAGACGTTCTGCGATCGATATTCGTGCCTTTGGGGCTGGTTGACGTCAAAGTCTGCGCTGTCGATGAGACATGGTCCGCCCTGAAGTTTATGTTTCGAAAGGAACTGCGCGCCGGCCTCTAGGCTTAGTGTCAACCATTGTTTACCGGCGCCCGCGACACTCTTAGCAAGGCACCATCGTCTTCATCCGTGAGGAGCAGCAGGGCGCCGTCGGGTGCGACGATCACATCACGCATGCGGCCATAGGAGCCGTCGAAAATCCGCTCCTCGGCGACGAAAGCTCCGCCTTCATCGCGCTGCATTCGCGACAGCAGCTGGAACTTCAGCGCAGCAACGAGAAAGTTGCCGTCCCATTCGGGAAACATCTTGCCGCGATAAATGGCCAATGCTCCCGGCGCGATCGACGGGTCCCAATAATAAAGCGGTTGCTCAAGCCCTTCCTTGGCTGTGCCTTCGCCGATCTCGGCGCCCGAATAGTCGCGTCCGTAGGTTATGATCGGCCAGCCGTAGTTTTTGCCGGGCTCGATGTAGTTGATTTCGTCACCGCCGCGGGCGCCGTGCTCCGCCGTGTAGAGCTTGCCGTCTGCGGCATCGAAGGCGATGCCCTGCGGATTGCGATGGCCCTTCGACCAGACCTCCGGAAGCGCCTTGCCGCCGTCCTTGAAGGGATTGTCGGTGGGAATGCTGCCATCGGCGTTGATGTGGATGATGGAGCCGGCATCGTCCTTCCAATCCTGGGCACGATCCCTGTCACCACGGTCACCGACACTGATGAACAGCGAGCCGTCCTTGCCGAACGCTATGCGGGAGCCGTACTGGATGTTGCCGCCGGTGAAGCGCTTCATCGTGAAGATGGATTTGACGTCGTTCAGCCTTGTTCCGTCATTTGACAGCGTGGCGCTGAATACCTCGGTGCCGGAGCCGCCCCTGGCCCTGGTCGCGGCCGTGAGGAATATCTGGCGGCTTGTTGCAAAATCAGGCGCGATCGCAACGTCCATCAGACCACCTTGCCCCCGGGCGCTGACTTCAGGGACGCCGGCGATGGGGGCAGAGAGCTTGCCGTCGCGTATGATGCGCAGCCGTCCCGGTCGTTCGGTAACGAGATAGGAACCATCAGGGAGCACCTCCACGGCCCAGGGGTGCTCGAGGCCTGTTGCAATGGTGTCGACTTGAACCTCGACCGTCTTCGTCTTGACGATGTCGGCAGAAAAGCTTGGGGAGGCGGCCAATGCCGCGGTTGCGAGAAAGAAGCCGAATGGAAGCCGTGCAAGTGTCGTCATGGTCTGTCCCAATGCCTGTCGTCTGGTCAACGTGGAGCGTCGTCCACCGGCTTCAACCTCATTCGCGTGGGATAACGGCTTTGTGTTTGCCGATGGCGAGGCGACGATCGGTCGCGGGTAGACGAGTGGGGACCTCTGCTTCGGTGGCGAGATCCGCCCACGGTCAAGGCCTGGTGTCTTCGCTACGAAGTTCGGCGGCAAAGGAGTGCTGCGAGAGAATTTGCGACAGTTCGGCCTTGGCCTTGATATAGAGCCCGCCGGCGATCAGCACCGTTCCGTAAAGCGCAAGAGCGGCGATGCTAACGACAATTGCCTTCTCGATGACGGAGAGACGGGGCAGGCGCATACGGTTTTCCTGCGCTGTATTCGCGTCGTAAGCGGTTGCCGCCGCCGTCGCCATGGCGAGCTCGATATAGGTCGGAAGCGGGCCGAATTCGTCCGCCTCGTGGTTTCGAACTCTGGGTCCCGAATTCACGGGCGTCATTGGCTGGCTCCGGCAAAGACGCCGTGTAGTCGCCGGCGCCAGATGGCCAGCCCGCATGTCGCGACCAGTGCGGCTAGAAGCATAAGGCTGCCGCGGGTGATCCGTTCGTCAGCGCCTGTCGCCCTTTGCGGCAGCTTTACCGACACGGAGTTCTGTGCGCCAAGCCCCACTGCCTTTACCGTTGGCGCGGCTGCCATTTGCGATGTGGCTGACTGTGCGGACACCTGCTGGCTTTCTTCGGCGTAGACCGTCGTTACCAGCCCGAAGGTCATAAGGATCGACGCAGCGAAAGCCACAACTGCAACCAGTAGTGAGATGGATACGCGACGGGCGCGAAGGCGCCTGATGACAAACTCGTCTTCCAGAAACATGGGTATGCCCTCAATAACCAATGCCGGATGCAACAAAATGGGGCTTCGATCTCGGCGTGCTCGCGACCGAATTGCGGCAGGCCGCGGCATTTGTTGCGACCAATTCGTGGCAAGGGCCAAAAGTGCCGAGGATTTTGATTTCCGGGCGTAAATCGCAACTCTCTTCAGAAACTGATTCAAGCACTTCGCAAAATGATTCAGCCAGCCAAACGCGCGAGCTCGCGAATCAGGACGCTGGGTCAGGCGATTGATCACGAAGAATCATTGGCACCATCACGCCTTTGCGCTTGAA
Organism: Rhizobium sp. RHZ01; assembly: GCF_014851595.1. NCBI lineage: Bacteria > Pseudomonadati > Pseudomonadota > Alphaproteobacteria > Hyphomicrobiales > Rhizobiaceae > Rhizobium > Rhizobium sp. RHZ01. The sequence continues at coordinate 27,881 of NZ_JACUZZ010000035.1, read as the reverse complement.
ATGCCTGCCTACATTGGACATAGAGCTTAGCGCAGAATTCCGGTCCCGGCTTTTCTGCCCAAATCAACCGTATAGGACCGATATCATGGCCTTTCTTGCCGATGCTCTTTCCCGTGTGAAGCCTTCAGCCACCATCGCCGTTTCCCAGAAAGCGCGCGAGCTGAAAGCAAAAGGACGCGATGTGATCGGCCTCGGCGCCGGCGAGCCGGATTTCGATACGCCTGATAATATCAAGAAGGCTGCCATCGACGCGATCAACCGCGGCGAGACGAAGTACACGCCGGTCTCCGGTATCCCTGAACTCCGCAAGGCGATCGCCGCGAAGTTCAAGCGCGAGAACGGCCTGGAATATTCGTGGGAGCAGACGATCGTCGGCACCGGCGGCAAGCAGATCCTTTTCAACGCCTTCATGGCGACGCTGAACCCGGGTGATGAAGTCGTCATCCCGGCGCCGTACTGGGTATCCTATCCGGAAATGGTCTCGCTGTGCGGCGGTACGCCCGTCATCGTTTCGGCGACGCAGGAAAACAACTTCAAGCTCCAGGCCGCCGACCTCGACAAGGCGATCACGCCGAAGACGAAGTGGTTCATCTTCAACTCGCCGTCCAACCCGTCGGGTGCTGCCTATACGCATGACGAACTGAAGGCCCTGACGGACGTGCTGCTGAAGCATCCGCATGTCTGGGTGCTGACGGACGACATGTACGAGCACCTGACCTATGGCGACTTCAAGTTCGTCACGCCTGTCGAAGTCGAGCCGAAGCTCTACGACCGCACGCTGACCATGAACGGTGTTTCGAAGGCTTACGCGATGACCGGCTGGCGTATCGGCTACGCAGCAGGCCCGATCCAGCTGATCAAGGCCATGGATATGATTCAGGGCCAGCAGACCTCAGGTGCGACCTCGATCGCCCAGTGGGCTGCCGTCGAAGCGCTGAACGGTACGCAGGATTTCATTCCCGCGAACAAGAAGATCTTCGAAGGCCGCCGCGACCTCGTCGTGTCGATGCTGAACCAGGCAAAGGGCATCACGTGCCCGTCGCCGGAAGGCGCCTTCTACGTCTATCCGTCCTGCGCCGGCCTGATCGGCAAGACCGCGCCGTCGGGCAAGGTGATCGAGACCGACGAAGACTTCGTTTCTGAACTGTTGGAGAGCGAAGGCGTTGCCGTCGTTCATGGCTCGGCATTCGGCCTCGGCCCGAACTTCCGCATCTCCTACGCGACGTCGGAAGCGTTGCTCGAGGAAGCCTGCAAGCGCATCCAGCGCTTCTGCGGCGCCTGCAAATAGTCAGAACTATCTCGAAACAAAAGCCCGCCGGAGACGGCGGCGCCGGAGACGGCGGGCTTTTTGTTTGCAGGATTGGAGTTGGCGGTGTCAGAGATCCAGCGCCGACAGCATCAGGAACGTTACAAAAAGGATGAAGTGCGTCATGCCTTCGATGGCGTTGGTCTCACCGTCGTTGAGGTTGATGGCCGCCGCAATCAGCGTAATCGCCACCATCACGGTCTGCACCGGCGTCATCGCCATGATGAACGGTTGGCCGGTGTAAAGGGCAATGGCCTCCATGACCGGAACCGTGAGGATGACGGTCGATAGCGACGCGCCCATGGCGATGTTCACGGTCGCTTGCATGCGGTTTCGCAGCGCCGCGCGAAGGGCCGTCAAGATCTCGGGCGACGCCGAGATCGCTGCGACAACGATGGCGGTCAGGACAACGGGAGCGCCAGAATTCCGCAGGCCTTCCGTCATGAAGGTCGACATGAATTCCGCGAGCAGGCCGATGATGACGACCCCAACCAGGATGGTGGTGATCGACGCGGTCGTGGAGTCTTCGATCGAGTGCTCATCCGGATCGCCTTTCCGCTCGCTGCGAGGATAGGCGTAGCTGAAGAAGTAACTGTGCTGACCGACCTGCATGCGCAGGAAGAGTGCGTAGAGGGCGATCATCGCCAGGATGGTGAAGGCGGAGTAGTAGTGCCACTTTTCCGCCGGCACGAATTCCGGAACGATCATCGAGATACCCATGGCGGTCAGGATCATCACGCCGTAGGTCTTGCCCGAGTTGTCGTTGTACGGCTGCTCGCCGTGCTTCAAGCCGCCGAGCAGCGCGGCGAGGCCGAGTATGCCGTTGATGTCGAGCATCAGGGCTGAATAGATCGTGTCGCGCACGAGCGTCGGAGAGCTTTCGCCGGTCATCATGATCGCGAGGATGATCACTTCCACTGCAACTGCCGACAGCGTCAGGATCATCGTGCCGTAGGGGTCGCCGACCTTGATCGCGAGAATCTCCGCATGGTGGGCGACACGGATTGAGGCAAGGACGATGGTGGCGACGAGCCCAGCAGCGGCGATCAGCGATATCTCACGCCCCATTTCAAGAAATGCATGTTCCGACACATAGGCGATAGCCGCGACGCCTATCGCCAACACCAGGAACGTTTCGTCTTTCAGCCGCGACGCGATTTTCACGGAAAGCTCCGAGTTCGATTCATCCGACAAGTCTAAAACGATGATTTTGCATGGCAAGCTAGTGAGCGGAGGGAGTAAGTTTGCAGTCTTGAGAATTTAATGGAATACTAACGCATCGGTCAGCCGGAAGCATATCGCGGCGCCCTCTCGTTTCCTCCAACGCGGCCCGCGCACTGGATGCCATCCGGTCAGTATTCGAGCGCGAAACAAGAAGAAGAGGAGTGAGAGGCATGGTCAAGGTGGTCTACGAGGTCGTTCCTCACGACGGAGGCTGGGCCTACCGGTTGGGCGGTGTCTACTCCGAAGCATTCCCGACACACTCCGAAGCGCTTGAGGCAGCCCGTATCGTTGCAGCTGAACAGCAGGTTGGCGGTGATTCCGCCGAGATCAGCTGGCAGGATGACAAAGGTAAATGGCATGAGGAGTATGCCGAAGGCGGAGACCGGCCGGAGACTGAGGTTGTCGACGGCACCTGGAAAAGCCATTCCAGCGAAGCCTCGCCGCGCGCATGAGCACAGGGGTCATCATCCATGTGATGATCAACCCCGGCGTTTATGCGCAGTTCCCTTGGTGTAATTCAACAGGCCGTCTACCAGCGCGTCGAACGTGACGCGGTAGCGGCGTGCCGTTTTGATCCCTTCGTGCATGACGACCCACGTGTCGAGGGGTATCCGGAAAAGTTCGGGCAGAACCGGCAACAGATCTGGGTCCTGCGCGGCGATGCCCATCTGGCAGATTCCAATCCCCAGACCCGCACGAATGGCCGAGATTTGCGCGAGCGGGTTGTCGCTCTTGAACGCAAAGACGAGATTGTCTGGCAATGGAAAGCGCGCCATCATGGTCCTGATATAGGCTGTCTGCCGGTCGAAGCCGACGAGGCGATGTCGTGCGAGGTCGGCCATCCCCAGTGGTGCGCCGTGTTGCGCCAGGTAGCGCCGGTGGGCGTGAAAGCCGAGCGGTATCTCTCCGATGCGGCGGCCGATAAGTTGATCCTGGGTCGGCTCTGCCATCCGGACGGCAATATCCGCCTCCCGATTGAGAAGGTCCTCGATCGCGTCGGACGCCGAAAGCTCGATGTTGAGATCGGGATGGGCAGCCATCAGCGGTGCAAGGATGGGAGGCAGTACCTCGACGCCGATGACCTCGCTGGCGCTTATCCGGACGGTGCCGGCAACCTGCTCTCGATGTCCCGAGGCAGTTCGCAGCAGGGCGGCGGATGTCGCTGCGAGCGTTTGGGCATAGGGTTTCAGTTCAAGGGCTGCATCGGTTGGCAACAGACCGTTCGGCGAGCGGACGAAGAGTTGCGAGCCGATTGAATTCTCGAGCGCATCGATGTGCCGTCCGACGGTCGGCTGCGTCAGGCCGAGGTCACGTGCCGCCGCAGAAAGCGACCCGTGTTCCAGCACAGCCAATAGCGTCCGGTAGAAATGCCAGTCCGGTTCTCTCTTCATGCATTTATGTATATCTGCGACACGAGATTCGTCAATTTCGTTTATCCGAAAATGCCCGCATGATTGGCTCAGTTCAAATTGACGGAGATCATCATGACTGGGCAGAACGGACAGGTTGCTCTGGTACTGGGTGCAACAGGCGGGATCGGAGGGGAGGTCGCTCGGAAGCTCGCCGCGTGCGGTTGGCATGTGAGGGCGCTGAACCGCGATGCAGCGAAGGCTCGCGCGAAAGCGCCCGACTTCGAGTGGGTCCAAGGCGACGCGATGAACGCCGAGGATCTCGTGACCGGGGCGCGCGGCGTCAGCCTTATCATTCATGCTGTCAATCCGCCGGGCTACCGCGATTGGGAAAAGCTCGTTCTCCCGATGCTCGACAACACCATCGCCGCTGCACATTCGGTTGGTGCGCGCATCGTTCTGCCGGGCACGGTCTATAATTTCGGACCGGATGCCTTTCCGGTTCTTCGGGAGGATAGTCCACAGCAGCCCGTGACGATGAAGGGAGCGATCCGCGCCGAAATGGAACGGCGACTGGAGATTGCCTCGCGCAGTGGCGCGCGCGTCATCATCGTTCGGGCCGGCGACTACTTCGGGCCGGGGGCTGCCAACAGCTGGTTTTCGCAAGGCATGGTCACGCCGGGAAAGTCGGTCGAGGCCGTCAAGAACCCGGCCCGGCCGGGTGTCGGACACCAGTGGGCGTACCTGCCCGATGTTGCTGAGACGATGATCCGTCTGGTCGAGCGTGGTGATCGCCTTCCGCCCTTCGCCGTGTATCACATGGATGGCTTCTGGGATGCCGATGGCAGCCAGATGGCCGCTGCAATCAAGCGGGTTGTCGGCAGTAGGATAAAGACGCGGGCCTTCCCGTGGTGGATCGTGCCTCTGGCCGCCCCGTTCGTCACCTTCATGCGCGAGTTGAAGGAAATGCGGTACCTTTGGCGCGAGCCGCTGCGGATGTCGAACGAACGGTTGGTTGCCGAACTCGGCAGCGAGCCTCATACCCCGATCGACGACGCTGTTCGTAGCTCCCTGGTCGCACTCGGGTGTCTGGCGGCTGAGCCGAACGAACTCGAGGCTCGCGCGTCCGCGCAGGCGGTGTATTAGTGTTGTTTTTGCCTGCCTCGGCGAGGCTCCTACGGCGTGCCTATCCCTGCTGTAGTTCGGCAAGCGCAATGCGCGCGACTGCGAGGGGGCTTTGGGCCAGTTCCGTCGATCCGCCGCCCAGAAACCAGGCCGCCGACAAGCCGGAATAGGCGACTATCCATTGCAGCAGCCGTTTCGGCTCTAGGCCAGTTTCGGTCGCGACGATCCGGAGTTGCCTCTGCAGACGGCCCGGGGAAGTGACTGTCGGAAGATCTGGGTTGGCGAAGATGTTGGCGTAGTCGAAGCCACGCTCGCCGATGAGGCCTTTGGGGTCGATTGCCAGCCAGCAGTCCTCGCCGAAATCGAGGATGTTGCTGTGGTGAATGTCGCCGTGCAGGACCACGGGATCGCTGATATTTCCAAGCAGTATTCCAGCGATGTGGTTGCACTCGGCCAGAATGCCGTCATGGGCACGTGCTGCCGGCTCCAGGTCACGAAACCAGCGGGCCAGTGGAATGAGGTCCGGCAAAGGCTGTTCGCGTGGGGCGTGAAGTTCTGCGACGGTGCGGCACATGATGCGGGTCGCCGTATCGTCCGCGCCGTCCATTGCCATTCCCAACAGCGAGCGATGGCCCATTGCACGCTCGAGCAGAACTGCCTCGTTGTCGTGGGCGTAGACTTTCGCTGCCCCGATGCCACCCCACCATTGCATCAAAGCGCCGCCAGCCTGCTCGGCCTCGTCATTGGAGATTTTCAACATGGCGGGTTTGCCGTCCCGGAGAACGGGCAGGAGGTGGCTGGAATGAGTGATGATCGGTTCGCCGTCGACGGTCAGTCGCCAGCGCTTGATGTACGACTCGAACATGGCGCCATGTTAGCTAGGCGCTAGAAGAAGAAAATCCCGCCGAATGGCGGGATTCCGTTGGCACTTGATGGTTCAGGCGGCCTTTTCGATCACGGGATAGTCGATGTAACCCTTTGGTCCGCCGCCGTAGAAGGTGGCCTGCACGGGCGTATTCAGTGGCAGGTTCTTTTCCAGACGTCCCACGAGATCCGGATTGGCGATGAATGGCTTTCCGAAAGCGACGAGATCGGCGCGGCCGCTCTCGACGGCATCAATCGCCAGGTCCCGGTCGTAGCCGTTGTTGACCATCCACTTCGCCTTGCCGCCAGCCTTTTCATAGGCCTGGCGCAGAGCCTTATAGTCGAAGGCGGCGTTGGTGCCCTGCTTGAAGTCGCGGTCGCCGCCGGTCTGGCCTTCGATGACGTGAATATAGGCAAGATCATATTTCGCCAGGCCTTCGATGACATGGGTGAAGAGCGCTTGCGGGTTGGAGTCGTAGCTCTCGCCCGAAGGCGTGACAGGCGAAATGCGAATGGCTGTACGGCCTGCGCCGATTTCCTTGGTCACGGCGTCTACCACTTCGAAAGTGAAGCGGGCGCGGTTTTCGATCGAGCCACCATACTGATCGGTGCGGTCGTTGACGCCGTCGCGCAGGAACTGGTCGAGCAGGTAGCCATTTGCACCGTGAATTTCCACACCGTCAAAGCCAGCGTCGATCGCGGCGCGCGCAGCTTTGCGGTAATCCTCGATGATGCCCGGGATTTCCGAGGTTTGAAGGGCGCGCGGCTCGGAGGTATCGGCAAAGGCGCCAGTGCCATCGTCATTGACGAGGTACGTCTTGGCCTTGGCGATGCGGTTCGTCGAAGAGACGGGCTTGCCGCCGTTCGGCTGCAGCGTCGTATGCGAGATACGGCCGACATGCCACATCTGCACGACGATCTTGCCTCCTGCTGCGTGGACGGCATCCGTCACTCGCTTCCAGCCGTCGAGCGCTTCCTTCTTGTAAAGCCCGGGAACGTCCGCGTAACCCTGACCCTGATGTGTGATGGCCGTTGCCTCGGTGATGATGAGGCCGGCCGTCGCACGCTGGCGGTAGTATTCGACGTTCAGGTCGTTCGGAACGGCACCCGGCGAGCGGTTGCGCGTCAGCGGCGCCATCACGATATGGTTCTTGATGGCAATGTCGCCAACCTTTGTCGGTTCGAAAAGCTTGCTCATGAGAGTCCTTTCTTGGTGCGGGAGGATCACTCGGCCGAGGCCGAAGATGGGGGAGGAGGTTACGATGCGAGCCCAATTAGGGCCGCAGCCGCATACGCTACAGATCCTTCGAAAGTTGCTTGAGGAAAGCCGCGATGGTCTCCTCATTGCGCTTGTAGAAGATCCACTGGCCAACGCGTCTCGTCGTCACAAGCCCTGCTCTGTTCAGGGTCGCGAGATGCGCTGATACGGTCGACTGAGACAGGCCGCAGCGCTCAAACTGGCTGGCGCAGACGCCCATCTCAAACGGATGTTCCTGTGTGGAGAAATGCTCCTCAGGTTTCTTCAGCCAGTTCAGAATTTCCATCCGGGTCGGATGGGCGATCGCCTTCAGGATCTCGTCTTTTTCCATCGTCGTTCTTCGAATTATAAATCGTCCGTAGACGATATATGGATCGGCAACACTCGATATGCAAGACACGACGGCGTGATTTGCTGCTCTTTCGGATCTGGCTAAATTCTGGGCAAAAAAAGAGGGCCGCCGAAAAATCGGGGCCCTTTAAAGGTGTGAAGGTCAATAAACCTCCAGAGGGGAACAGCTAACGCGGTGGCACTGGGAGAGAAGCCACGAAATGCATCAGCTGAGTGGGATATGCTGCTTCAAGAGGCAGATTGCAATGCATGTTTGCGCATGCCTGCTATGCGCTGCACAATTTTCTGCTGCAATGCGAAAAAATCGGGCAAAAAAAGAGGGCCGCCGAAAGATCGGGGCCCTTATAGGTGTGAAGGTCAAAACCTCCAGAGGGGAACAGCTAATGCGGTGGAACTGGGAGGAAAAGCCACCGTGTGCATCAGCTGTGTGCGATATGGTGCTTTAATGAGCAAACGGCAACCCCAGTTTATGCATGCCAGACATGCGCATATTGCACAGCTTGTATTTCTAGGGTGAGCAACTAGAAGTTCCAGTTGCGTGCCTTGCTGACGATGAAGTCGCGGAAAGCCTTCAGCTTGGCGGCATTTTTCATTTCGTCAGGATAGCAGAAGTACGTATCAAACGACGGAACGTCAGCGTTAATCGGCAGCTGGATGAGGCCAGGATCTCGTCCGACGATGTAGTCGGGCATACAGGCAACGCCCATGCCGAGCAGGCATGCGCGCTTGATCGAGGTCTGGCTGTTGATCTGCAGATGCGGGATGCGCTTGTTGTCGGACGAGCGTCCAGCGACCTCAAGCCAGTTGACATCGAGCAGGTAGCTCGGCGCGGGCTCGCCAAAGGTAATGATACGATGGTTGTCGAGGTCCTCGACCGTCTGCGGCTCGCCATGGCGGTTGATGTAGGAGGGGGCCGCATAGACGTGCATGTGAACGGTGAACAGCTTGCGCTGGATCAAGTCGGATTGCACCGGCTGGCGCAGGCGGATGGCGCAATCCGCGTAGCGCATGTTCACATCCACTTCCTCGTTGTCGAGGATCAACTGGATCTGGACATCCGGGTAGAGCTGCATGAACTCCTGGATCTTGTCGGTCAGCCAACCCTGGCCAAGGCCGACCGTCGTCGTTACGCGCAGCTTTCCGGTCGGCGTTTCCGTCGTCTCGGTTAGCTGCATCTTCACGGTTTCGAGCTTCAGGAGCACGTCGTGGGCGGTGCGATAAAGCAGTTCGCCCTGTTCCGTCAGAATCAGACCGCGCGCATGGCGGTGAAAGAGCTTTGTGCCGACATCCTGCTCGAGTGCGCTGACCTGACGGCTGATCGCGGACTGGGACAGATGCAGTTTATCCGCCGCATGCGTGAACGAACCCGCTTCGGCAGCTGCGTGAAAGATACGCAGCTTGTCCCAATCCAATGGCATTCCCCCACCCCTCATAGCCGGTCCTACTCTGCGGCCACGGCGACGGGCATATGGCCCGTCAGATATCGTTCGGCTTCGAGAGCTGCCATGCATCCCAAGCCGGCGGCGGTGATCGCCTGGCGGAACGTGTCGTCGGTCACGTCACCAGCGGCATAAACGCCTTCGAGGCTGGTCGCCGTCGAATCCGGTGCGGTCCAGAGATAGCCATTATCCTTCAGCTTCAGCTTGCCCTTGAAGAGCTCGGTTGCCGGGGCGTGTCCAATAGCAACAAAGACGCCGTCGACCGCAACCTCGGTGATCGCACCCGTGCGCGTGTCGCGCAGGCGAGCGCCCGTAACGGACGGCGGCATCGGCGGCTTGGCCGGCGTGCCGGTGATTTCAGCGACCTCGGTGTTCCAGAGGACCTTGATGTTCTCCTTCGAGAACAGCCGTTCCTCGAGGATTTTCTCCGAACGGAAGCTGTCGCGGCGGTGAACGACCGTCACCGACTTCGCGATGTTGGAGAGGTATAGCGCTTCCTCCACGGCACTGTTGCCGCCGCCGACGACGATGACGTCCTTGTTTCGGTAGAAGAAACCGTCGCAGGTCGCGCAGGCCGAGACGCCGAAGCCCTGGAAATGCTGCTCGCTCTCGATGCCCAGCCACTTTGCCTTGGCGCCGGTCGCGATGATCAGGGTATCGGCGGTCCAGACTTGGCCGCTGTCGGTGCGGGCCACGAACGGGCGCTGGTTCATCTCGACTTCGGTGACGATGTCGTTGACGATTTCGGCGCCGACATGCTTTGCCTGCTGCAGCATCTGATCCATCAGCCAAGGTCCCTGGATGGGATCGGCAAAGCCCGGATAATTCTCCACATCCGTGGTGATCATCAGCTGTCCGCCTTGCTCCATGCCGGCGATCAGCACTGGCTTCAGCATTGCACGGGCTGCATAGACGGCAGCCGTGTAGCCGGCAGGGCCGGAGCCGATAATGAGCACCTTGGTGTGGCGGGCGGACATGGGTATTTCCTTTCGACTGTCGGGAGAGCGGCGGCTAAGAGGCGAATGAGGCCGTTTCGCGATCCATTCGCCATTTATGAACGTCCAGTGCTTTTATTCAAGGGCAGCCCTGCGTTACCAACAAGGCTTTCTCGGCGCGCTGTGCAACAATCCATCGCCGTGTTGAAACTTTCTTGCGAATTCCGTCGCTTTATATAGAAGCTGGCGACCAGGAATTAAAGGAAGGGCAGGATTGTGCTTCGCGCCGAACTCGATGCCATCGATATAAAGATACTGCGTGAGCTGCAGGCAGACGGACGTATGACCAATGTCGAGCTCGCCGACCGCGTCGGGATTTCGGCGCCCCCGTGCCTGCGTCGCGTGCGGAAGCTCGAAGAGACTGGCGTCATCGAAGGCTATCACGCGATGTTGAACAGCCCGAAGCTCGGCTTCGACCTTGTCGCCTTCTGCATGGTCGGCCTCAAGCATCAGTCGGAAGCCAACCTCAAGGCTTTTGCCGCCGCCACTACGCAGTGGCCTCTCGTGCGGCAGGCCTGGATGGTTTCCGGGGATAGCGATTTCCTTCTGCACTGTGTTGCAGAGAACCTGACGCGCTTCCAGGATTTCGTTATCGAGGTACTGACGGCGAATGAGCATGTGGATACCGTGCGGACGATGCTGACGATCCGACAGGTCAAGCGGGTGGGCCTGGTCGAAGTCTGAGCGGCCAAGAGAAGCAGCATTGCTCTATGAATGAAACGGCTTATGCCGTAGTGAAGGCGCTTTGCTAGCTCTGCCGCGGAAAAAGACACGAAGATCATTCCAATGACCAAATTGCCCATTTCCGCGTTCATCATTTGCTTGAACGAAGAAGCGTATCTCGGCAATTGCATCGAGAGCCTGGATAAGTGCGCGGAGATTGTGGTCGTTGACTCCGGTTCGACGGACGGGACGATTGCTCTGCTGGAGTCCTATATCGAGAATGGCTGGCCGATCCGGGTGTTTCACGAGAATTGGCGCGGTTACGCAGGGCAGAAGCAATTCGCACTCGATCAGTGTACGCAGCCTTGGCGCTTGAATATCGATTCCGATGAACGGCTCGATGCACCCCTGCGGAAGCTTTTGCCGGAGCTCATTGCCGCTTCCGAGGATATTGTCGGGTGGCGGCTGGCGCGTCGCCCCTATCTGGTCGGTTACGGCTACACCCCTGTGCATGTGCACGAGCGCAGGAACCTGCGGCTGATCCGCAAGGGCAGGGGCGCATATGATCTCACGCAAGCTGTTCATGAAGGCATAGTGCCGACGGGGCGTGTCGAGGACGCAAAGTCCGGCAGCCTTCTTCATTACCGGCCACTGATCATCGATGATCAGATCCTCAAGGAAAACAAGTATTCGACCCTGAAGGCCGATCAGCACTTCGCCTTAGGCGAGGGGACGACCTTCCTCAGACTGATTTTCAGCCCGGTGCTCTATTTCTGGCGCCTTTATTTTCATAACGGTCTATGGCGTTGCGGGCCGTCGGGCTTCATAGAAGCTATGACAGGTGCTGTGTACGCCTTTCTGACGCAGGCGAAGCTGTATCAGCGTAAGGCAGCCGAGCGGCATCCGAATTTTGATGATGCGGGAAGGCACTAAGGTCCAAAGGTTCAATCATGAAAGTGATGCATTATCATTTCGGCAAGGATGGCGGTGCTGAGCGTTTCTTTGTTCATCTGGTCAACGCCCTGGCACGCCGGGGCGTCGAGCAAACCGCGGTCATCCGTCCGAACCGGCTATGGCGGAAGGACATCGAGCAGTCGTCGCGCATCATCGAAAGCAAGTTTCGAAATCTCTCACCCGACAGGATCCTATTGCCTTTGCGGGTCAAACACATGGCGCGTATGGAGAAGCCCGATGCGCTGTTTTCTTGGGCGACCCGTGGCAGCCGACTGATGCCGAACTATAAGGGATGTATCAAGCTCTCCCGTCTTGGGGATTACCCGACAAACCTCAGCTACTTTAAAAACTCCGACATTCTCGTTTGCAATACGCCTGGTATCGGCGAGCATGTGCGTAATAAGCTGGGCTGGACACGCGGCGTCGAGGTGATCTCGAACTTCACGAATACTGAACAAGTGGCGCCCGTCGATCGCGCGTCGCTGAACACGCCGGTTGATGCGCCCGTCGTGATGTCGATGGGCCGTTTCGTACCACGCAAGGAATTTGCCTTGCTGACGGCGGCGGTGGCGAAGCTGCCTGATGTCTATTTGTGGCTTGCGGGCGAAGGCGAAGAATTGGAGAACGTCAAGAAGGTCGCAGCGGACCTTGGCGTTATGGACCGCGTACGTTTTCTCGGTTGGCAGAAGGATACGCGGCCGTTCGTCGCCGCTGCCGATATTTTCGTGATGCCGTCAAAGCACGAGCCGCTTGGCAATGTCATTCTAGAGGCCTGGGCGCAGGGCAAGCCTGTTGTCTCCAGCCGCTCCGAGGGACCCTCGTGGTTCATGCGTGACTGTGACAATGGGCTACTGGTTGACATCGGCGATGCCGATGGTTTCTCGCACGCCATCGAACGGCTGATCAACGATCCGGTACTGGCCGCGAAGGTTGCTGCGGGGGGGCGGGAGACGCTGATGAAGCAGTTCTCCGAAGACGCAGTTGCCAACGCCTATCTCGAGCTTTTCAAGCGCAAGCCTTGATGTCGTCGCTTAAAGCGACCGATAAATGGCGCCAAGCTTCCGTGCTTCGCCTTCGATACTGAAGGTATTCATCGCATGAGTTCGGGAGCGGGCCGATGCCTGCTGTCGGCGGCTTTCGTCATCCATGAAGAGACTGGACGCTTGAACCATTGTACCGAGATCGTCGCGCGGGACGATGAGGCCGGTTTCGTTGGCGCCCGTTACCAGCAGTTCAGGAAACGCACCGACGTCGGTAGCGACCACGGGGACCGCCGTTGCCATCGCTTCGAGCGGTGTCAGACCAAAGCCTTCCCAGCGCTGTGGAGCAATGAAGAGGTCGAGCGTCCGATACCAGTCATTGATATTGGTGTGCTCGCCGACGAATAGAATGCGATCGGCCAGGCCTGCGGCTGCAGCGCGCGCCTTCAGCTCCTTCTCGAACTCGACGTGCTGGGATGTTGCACGTCCGGCAATAACGGCGATCCAGTCCGGTCGGGTCGGCAGCAGGCGGATCATGCTGTCGACAAAAAGATCCGTGCCCTTCTGGTGACGAACGCGACCGAAACAGCCGGCGATCCTCTTCGTGGCGTCAAGACCAAGCAGCTGTTTGGCTGTCGCCTTGTCTTCCGCCGGAGAGAAGCGGGCCGTGTCTATTCCGTGCAGAACAACGGTGTTCGGCACTTCCAGATAGTTTGCCGTCTTGCCGCTGGTCGCGATCACGGCGTCCATTCTGGAGATCAGCCATTTCGTCCAGCCGGTGTGGCGGCGCTGAGAGGCCGACGTGAAGACAATCTTCAGGGGCATGCGCAGGACATCGCGCATGAGAATGGCCGGCAGCATCTCGATGTTGCGGCGGGCGTGCCATATGCGGAAGGGCCGACAGCGCGGCGCGCGCCAAAGCTTCGGCAGGTCGCGAAAGCGAATGTGCGGCAGAGATGCTGGAAGGCCCGGGCCGAGGGTCGCAATCTTCTCGCCGAGTACGCGCTGGACCGGGATCAGCTGAATGATGGTGGAGGTGACGCCGGAGAGCCGTTTTTTGAAGTTCGGCGCAATAATCTCGACGTCACTAACATTGACGATAGCCGGTTGGCCGCGACCTTCCACGGATCAATCAGCCCCAGGAAATGGAAAGGACTTCGTAGGCCTTGGAGCCGCCGGGTGCGTTGACTTCGATCGAGTCGCCGACTTCCTTGCCGATCAGCGCGCGAGCGATCGGCGACGAGATGGAGATCCGGCCGGCCTTAACATCGGCTTCCTGATCGCCGACGATCTGATAGGTCTTTTCTTCTTCGGTGTCCTCGTCGACGAGCTTCACCTTCGCGCCGAACTTGATCTTGTCACCGGACATCTTCGACAGGTCGATGACCTCCGCGCGTGCGGTCAGGTCTTCAAGCTCGCTGATGCGGCCTTCGTTGTGGCTCTGCGCTTCCTTGGCCGCATGGTATTCGGCGTTTTCCGAGAGGTCACCATGGGCACGGGCTTCGGCGATTGCCTCGATGATGCGGGGGCGCTCCTCCTGCTGACGCCAGCGCAGTTCTTCCTGCAGCTTGACGAAACCACCCTGCGTCATCGGTACCTTATCAACCATTTTTCTGTCCTTCACTCCCCGTGTCCGCTTAGCCGCAGACACAAAAGAAAACAGGTCCCGAAGGGGAACTTCGGAACCGTGTAACAATCCTAACTGTTGTGGTTATAGCAGATCGCCACCGCTGATTTCCATAAAATTCGTATCGCTACCCGGAGGCGCTCCGTTACGACCGCAAACCTGAGCAATATTGACTTTGAGGTGGACGGTTCGCTGAGAACGCCTCTGAAGGACTGACTGGCAATTCTCTCGATGGCGCAAAAAATGATGCATATTTCGCCGTTCCCTCGGGATCGCAAAGCGTGATTCGACCGTTGGTACAGGCTCCAATGGGCTGAGGCGTCTTTGTTGGCTCTATCGCCGTCAGGAAGAACGCCGGCCGAGATACTGCCCGCATCGGCGCTGCATTGGCGTCTTTGGGTTGAATCTGTAAGCTGTACGATCGTCTTGGGCGTAGGGCTTGTTGGCGCAGGAGGGGAAGATGGGCGACAACTACATCATCAGTGCCAGAAAGCGAACGGGTGATGCATTGATCGCGGAACCCGGGCCGATCAAGTTCCTGAAGGTGCCTGATGTGCTCGACAGCTACGATGCGCGCCAGGCAGTATCCAGTGCGAAGGATTGGGTCGCCGAGGTGCAGGGGCTCGCGGATGGCGACGAGAATCCGAATTCGATCGGTCCGCGGGGCGATGTGCTTATTTTTGTGCATGGCTACAACAATGACATTCCGACCGTTCTAAAGCGCATCAGGCAGTTGCGTTCATTGGCGGCGATGTGTCCACGGATAGCCTGTCGCTTGCGAGCGACTGGAATCAGCCGATGTTCCGCCGGATCATGCGGCTCACCAACTACTCCAATCCTTTCGATTCCGTCCTTGCCGTATCCAACGCGAAGAGGCTCGGCGTTGCGCCGCGTGTCGGTCGCGTTGGGCTGCCGGCGTTGGTCAACGCTAAAGCGGTCGACGTCAATTGCGGTGAGTATTTCAATACGGTCGATCCAGCTTCGCAGCCCCAGATTGGTTCATGGACCCACTCATGGCATATCGGCAATCGGGTTTTCGCCCACGACCTTGCGATGACTCTGGAAGGCGCTATCGATCGTCACGCCATTCCGACGCGGCGTGAAGAAGGCGGAAAGCTGATTTTGCAGGATCGGCGGCGACCGGCCTTTCAGAATGCCTGGAACGTCAAGGCGGACGCGCAGGATGCAAGGGCGCGAATCTAACGGCTCCGACGCCTCGAGAGCGGACCGGCGCGGATGGCGCGCCGGTCCAATTCTTTATTAGAAGTAGCTTTGCAGCGGACGAACTTCGAGGTTGCCAGCCCGCAGCGCCTTGATCGCCTGGGCGGCCGCCTCGGCGCCGGCCATCGTGGTGTAGTAGGGGACCTTCTGCATCAGCGTTGCGCGGCGCAGCGACTTGGAGTCGGAGATCGCCTTGTTGCCGTCCGTCGTATTGATCACGAGCTGGACCTGGCGGTTGCGGATCGCATCTTCGATGTGTGGGCGACCTTCCAGGACCTTGTTGATCTTCGTAGCCGCGATGCCGTTCTCAGCCAGGAAGCGCTGCGTGCCCCCGGTTGCCAGAACCTTGAAGCCTTCGCCGACGAGAACGCGGATGGCCGGCAGCACGCGCGGCTTGTCCTCGTCGCGGACCGATACGAAGACCGTTCCGTCACGCGGCAGTTCAACGCCGGCGCCGAGCTGCGACTTCGCAAACGCCAGCGCGAAATCGGTGTCGAGGCCGATGACTTCGCCGGTCGAGCGCATTTCCGGGCCGAGCAGCGTGTCGACGCCGGGGAAGCGGGCAAACGGGAAGACGGCTTCCTTGACGGCGATATGCTTGAGGTTGCGCGGATCCGGCTTCTGGCCGTAGGTCGAGAACAGCGCGTCGAGCTTCTCGCCGGCCATGGCGCGGGCGGCGATCTTGGCGATTGGGGCGCCGATGGTCTTGGCGACGAAGGGAACGGTACGTGAGGCGCGCGGGTTCACTTCCAGCACGTAGACGGTGCCGTCCTTGATGGCGAACTGTACGTTCATCAGACCAACGACGTTCAGCGCCTTGGCCATCGACTTTGCCTGACGCTCGAGCTCGTCGATCATCTCGTTCGAAAGGGTGCGCGGCGGCAGTGAGCAGGCGCTATCGCCCGAATGGATGCCAGCTTCCTCGATGTGTTCCATGATGCCGGCGATGAAGGCGTCGTTGCCGTCGGAGAGGCAGTCGACGTCGACTTCGATGGCGTTCGAGAGATAGCTGTCAAACAGCAGCGGGTTCTTACCGAGCAGGGTGTTGATCTGGCCGGTCTTGTCGTTCGGGTAGCGCTGCTTGATGTCTTCGGGCACCAGTTCCGGCACGGTGTCGAGCAGGTAGGTCTGCAGCTGGCCTTCCGAATGCAGGATCTGCATGGCGCGGCCGCCGAGAACGTAGGACGGGCGCACGACCAGCGGGAAGCCGATCTCGGTGGCGACCAGGCGAGCCTGTTCGACCGAGTAGGCGATGCCGTTGTTCGGCTGGGTCAGGTCGAGCTTGATCAGGAGCTTCTGGAAGCGGTCGCGGTCTTCGGCAAGGTCGATCATGTCGGGCGCAGTGCCGAGGATCGGGATGCCGTTCTTCTCAAGCGCTTCCGCAAGCTTCAGCGGGGTCTGGCCGCCGAACTGGACGATGACGCCGACGACTTCGCCCTTTTCCTGCTCCGCGCGGAGGATCTCGATCACGTCTTCAGCCGTGAGCGGCTCGAAATAGAGGCGATCCGACGTATCGTAGTCGGTCGAGACCGTTTCCGGGTTGCAGTTGATCATGATAGCTTCGTAGCCGGCGTCACGCAGCGCGAAGGCGGCATGGCAGCAGCAGTAGTCAAACTCGATGCCCTGGCCGATACGGTTCGGACCACCGCCGAGGATGACGACCTTCTTGGCGGCCGAGACTTCGGCTTCAGAGCGCAGTTCACCGACAAAAGGCCTTTCGTAGGTCGAGTACATGTAGGCGGTCGGCGAGGCGAACTCGGCAGCGCAGGTATCGATGCGCTTGAAGACCGGGCGGACGTTCAGGCTGTTGCGCAGCTCGGCGACTTCCTTCGGGCGCTTGCCCGTCAGCGTGGCGAGGCGGGCGTCGGAGAAGCCCATTGCCTTCAGCGTGCGCAGGTTCGTGGCGTCTGTCGGCAGGCCATGCTCGCGGATGCGGGCTTCCATATCGACGATCGCCTTGAACTGGGCGATGAACCACGGGTCGATCTTGCAGCCCTCGTGAACCTCTTCGGGGCTCATGCCCTGGCGAAGCGCCTGGGCCACCATGCGCAGGCGATCCGGCGTCGGTGTGCCGATCGCGGCGCGGATGGCGTTCTGGCTGGATTCGCCTTCTTCAACACCGGGGATTTCGATTTCATCGAGGCCGGTCAGGCCGGTTTCGAGGCCGCGCAGCGCCTTCTGCAACGATTCGGCGAAGGTGCGGCCGATCGCCATGACTTCACCGACCGACTTCATGGCGGTGGTGAGAACCGGCGAGGCGCCCGGGAACTTCTCGAAGGCGAAACGCGGGATCTTGGTGACGACGTAGTCGATCGACGGTTCGAAGGAGGCGGGCGTCGCGCCGCCGGTGATGTCGTTGTCGAGCTCGTCGAGCGTGTAGCCGATGGCGAGCTTGGCGGCGACCTTGGCAATCGGGAAGCCGGTGGCCTTCGAGGCAAGCGCCGACGAACGCGAGACGCGCGGGTTCATTTCGATGACGACGAGGCGGCCGTCCTTCGGGTTGACGGCGAACTGGACGTTCGAGCCGCCGGTTTCCACGCCAATCTCGCGCAGGACCGCGATCGAGGCGTTGCGCATCATCTGGTATTCCTTGTCGGTCAGCGTCAAAGCCGGCGCGACGGTGATCGAGTCGCCCGTGTGGACGCCCATCGGGTCGATGTTTTCGATCGAGCAGATGATGATGCAGTTGTCCGCCTTGTCGCGGACGACTTCCATTTCGTATTCCTTCCAGCCGAGAACCGATTCCTCGATCAGAACTTCGGTCGTCGGGGAGGCATCGAGGCCACCGCCGATGATTTCGAAGAACTCCGAGCGGTTGTAGGCAATGCCGCCGCCGGTGCCGCCCATAGTGAAGGAGGGGCGGATGATGGCGGGCAGGCCGACGACGTCGATCGCCTGGGCGGCAATCGCCATGGCGTGGCTGATGTAGCGCTGCTTGCGGTCGGTCTCGCCGAGGTTCCACTGGTTTTCCAGTTCGTCGAGCGCCTTGTCGAGTTCGGCGCCGGAGAGGCTTTCCTTCAGCTTGTTGCGCTCGGCTTCATGCGTCTTGCGGTCGGCATCCTTGATGTCGGTGGCGTTGGCGAGCATCGAGCGCGGGGTTTCGAGGCCGATCTTTTCCATCGCCTCGCGGAACAGGGCGCGGTCTTCGGCCTTGTCGATAGCGGCGGGCTTGGCGCCGATCATTTCGACATTGTAGCGGTCCAGGACGCCCATTCTCTTCAGGGAAAGCGCGGTGTTGAGCGCGGTCTGGCCGCCCATGGTCGGCAGCAGCGCGTCGGGGCGCTCCTTGGCGATGATCTTGGCGACGACTTCGGGGGTGATCGGCTCGACGTAGGTGGCGTCGGCGAGGCCCGGGTCGGTCATGATCGTTGCCGGGTTGGAGTTGACGAGGATGACGCGGTAGCCTTCCTCCTTCAGCGCCTTGCAGGCCTGGGTGCCGGAGTAGTCGAATTCGCAAGCCTGGCCAATGACGATCGGTCCTGCGCCGATGATGAGGATCGATTTGATATCTTGGCGCTTCGGCATGGGCGTTTTCCGTTTCCTAGCTGCGCAGAAAGCCGGCCAGGGTGGGAGGCACCGGCCGGGTCGCGCATATGATGGTCTTTTCAGGCTAGAAGCGGCTTATAGGCAAATGTATTTGTAAACGGAACCCCATAATTTGCGGAATCGACAGGAATTGGCAGCTCTTGTGAGAGCCTAGTCGATGCCCGGTACGACAAGTGCCCGGATCTCGCCTTTCCGGGCGGGATTGGAGATCGCTTCCACGCCCTCCTTGAAACCGATCCGGCGGGAGATTAGTGGCTCGACTTGGATCGTTCCCGACGCGATCAGTTCGGCCGCCCGCAGGTGAGTGAACGGGTTGATAAATGAGCTTACCAGCTTGATCTCTCGGAAGAGGAGATCGAACGGCTCGATTGCGACCTTCACACCCTGCGGCATGACTCCGAGGATCACGACCGTGCCGCCGCGCCGCGCAAGCCCAGGTGCCTGTTCGATCGTTTCCGCTACGCCCGCGCATTCGATGACGACATCGGCGCCTCCCGGCAACAAACCGTCGTGCGCGGTCAAGCGGGACACGATATCGCCGACCGAGGGATCCGCATTCGCGGTCGCTCCCAGCCTTTCGGCGACCCTCCGCTTCTCTTCGCTGCGGGTAACGAGAACAACCTTTGTCGCTCCCGCCAGGCGGGCCAACTGGACGACCAGCAAGCCGATCACGCCGCCGCCAAGGACGACAACCGACGAGCCCGTTCGGATTTCCGCAAGGTCGACACCGTGGATGCAGCAGGCGAGAGGTTCGCAGAAGGCGCCATGCAGAGGCGGCAGTGCCAAGGGCAGCTCGAAAGCCTGCTGCTGCGGGATGCAGACATATTCCGCAAAGCCACCGTCGCGATGGATGCCGGTCGCCTGCAGGTTATGGCAGAGATTGACGCGGCCGCGCTGGCATTCTGGACACTGACCGCATGCGATATTCGGATCGCCGGTGACGCGCATGCCTTCGCGAAAGCCGCTCACGCCATCGCCCACTCTTTCGATGATGCCGCAGAACTCATGGCCGAGCGTAACGGGCGGCTTGGAAGGAAACTCTCCGAGGAACAGATGCCGGTCGGTGCCGCAAATGCCACAAGCCTCCACACGAACCAGCAACTCGCCAACACCCGGGTCGGGACGCTCTACCTCGCGCAGAGCCAGCTTGCCCGTCGCTTCGAGCCGAAGTGCCTTCATGTCTCTCCTCCTCAGACTTCTTTCTCGCAAGGAGGCCCGAATGTCGATGTCTCGTCAAGCTGGTCCACAGTGGTGTACGGGTTCTCTCAGGTTAACTGGAATTTCCCGATCATCGAGATATATACCTACCGATCGAAGGTTTAGCCCAGGGGAACCGTCATGGAGTGGAAAGGCCGGCGTCAGTCCGACAACATCGAGGATCGTCGTGGCGATCCTTCCATGGGCGGATTGGGCAGAGGTGGAGGCTTCGGCTTTCCTACCGGCGGCGGCATGGGCCGGCGCGGCGGCGGCCTGAGCATCGGCACCATCATCTTTCTTGTTGTCATCTATTTTATCCTCAAGGCCATGGGCATAGACCTGCTGCAGGTTATGGATGGCGGCATGACGACCAACGGCCCCGGCTATGAGCAAAGCGAATCGGGAAGTCAGACACCTGCCAACGATGAAATGACCGCATTCGTTCGTACCGTTCTTGCCGAGACCGAGGACACGTGGAACGGGATCTTCCAGTCCCTTGGTCGTCAGTACGAAGAGCCTCGCCTCGTTCTCTTTTCCGGACAGACGCAGTCTGCCTGCGGCTTTGCCTCAGCGGCGACCGGTCCTTTCTACTGCCCGAGCGACCACAAGGTCTATCTCGACACGGCCTTCTTCAACCAGCTCAGCCGCCAGTTCGGCGCCTCCGGCGATTTCGCCGAAGCCTACGTCGTTGCGCATGAAGTCGGCCATCATGTTCAGAACTTGCTGGGCATCCTGCCGAAATTCAACGAGGCGCGTCAGCGGATGAGCGAGGCGGAGGCCAACAAGATGTCCGTCCGCGTTGAACTGCAGGCCGACTGCTTCGCCGGCATCTGGGGCAAATTTACCGATCAGAAGGGCATTCTCGAAGCCGGCGATCTGGAGGAGGCGCTGAACGCAGCCCAGCAGATTGGCGACGACAGGCTGCAGAAGCGCAGCCAGGGCTACGTCGTGCCCGAGAGTTTCAACCACGGCACTTCGGAGCAGCGGGCGCGTTGGTTCAAGCGTGGCTTCGACAGCGGGCAGTTGTCGGCCTGCGATACCTTCTCAGGCCCCGTGTGATTTGAGACAGCCTCTCCTTATGTGGAGAGGCTGGCCAGCATCACTTTTCACTGTCCATATGTCTGATCTGTGCGTCAGGGTAGCGTGCACCCGCCGCGGCGTCCTTCGGCACGGCGCGTTCGATGGCCGCCATATCCTCGGTGGACAATTGCACAGCGCGCGAACCGAGCGCTTCGGTAAGCTGGTCACGTCGGCGCGCGCCGACGAGGGGCACGATGTCCTGCCCGCGGGCCGCCACCCAGGCGATGGCGATCTGAGCGACAGATACCCGCTTCTCGTCCGCGATCTTTCGCAGTTCCTCGACGAGCGCGAGGTTCTGATCGATGTTGCTGTCCTGGAAGCGCGGGCTCATGCCGCGGAAATCACCGGAGCCGGTTGCCTGTCCCTTATGCCAATGTCCGCTGATCAGGCCGCGGGAGAGAACACCGTAGGCGGTGATTGAAATCCCGAGCTCACGGCAGGTTGGCAGGATCTGGTTCTCGATGCCGCGCGAGATCAGTGAATACTCGATCTGCAGATCGCAAATCGGATGGGCGCTGGCTGCGCGGCGTATGGTATCTGCGCCGACTTCCGAAAGGCCGACATGCCTGACGTACCCTGCCTTGATCATGTCACCGATCGTGCCCACCGTTTCCTCGATGGGAACGTTGGGATCCAGGCGGGCGGGGCGGTAGATGTCGATGTAGTCGACGTCGAGACGCTTCAGCGTGTAGGCGAGGAAGTTCTTGATCGCGGCGGGCCGGGAGTCGTAGCCGCTCCAGTTGCCGGCTGGATCGCGCAGGGCGCCGAACTTGACGCTGATGACGACGTCGTCCCGCTTGCGGCCCTTCAACGCTTCGCCGATCAGCATCTCGTTGTGGCCCATGCCGTAGAAGTCGCCGGTGTCGAGCAGGTTGATGCCGACGTCGAGAGCAGCATGAATCGTGGCAATGCTCTCGCTGCGGTCGGATGGCCCGTACATGCCGGACATGCCCATGCAGCCGAGGCCGATGGCCGATACCATTGGGCCGGTTTCTCCCAAACGATGCTTTTCCATTTCGTTCTCCTTCGTCACGCCGATGTTGATCGCCGGGAATAGTTTTATCGCGCCCGGCCTCGTGCGATAATCCATATGAATGCGAACGAGCTGTACGGGGAAATGCACAATGGAAGACCTTCCTCTCAATGATCTGGATGCCTTCACGGCCATTGCAAGGGAGCGCAGCTTTCGCGCCGCTGCCCGCAAGCGCGGTGTCTCCGCTTCTTCACTGAGCGACTCGCTGCGGCGGCTGGAGGAGCATGTCGGTGTTCGCCTGCTCAACCGGACGACCCGCAGCGTCACGCCGACGGAGGCTGGGGAGCGGCTGCTCCAACGCCTGACACCTGCGCTTAGCGAAATCTCCTTGGCGCTCCAGCAACTCGACGTTTTCCGTGATAGCCCGAGCGGAACCCTCCGCCTCAACGTGCCGATCATCGCCACGCGGCTTTTCCTGCCTGATCTCGCCAGCCGTTTTCTGAAGCGTTACCCGCGGATCTCGCTCGAGATCGTCGGAGAGGATACGTTCGTCGATGTGCTCGCAGCCGGGTATGACGCCGGCATCCGCTATGACGAGCGGCTTGAGCGCGACATGATCGCAGTGCCGATCGGGCCGCGCCGTCAAAGATATGTCACGGCGGCCGCGCCTGACTACCTCGAGCGCCGCGGTATCCCTGGTCACCCGCGCGACCTGCTCGAGCATGAGTGTGTCAGGCATCGTTTCCTCAGCGGAGCTGCGTTGCCCTGGGAGTTCGAGCGGGCAGACGAGACTCTAGTGATTACGCCGAAGGGGCCGATCATCGCCAACACGATCGAAATGCAAGTCTCGGCTGCGGTCACCGGGCTCGGCATCATCAGGACCTTCGAGGAGGTTCTGATGCCCGCCATCGAGAGGGGAGAATTGGTGCCGATCCTCGATGATTGGGTGACGGAATTCTCAGGTCCGTTTCTCTACTATGCGAGCCGTAAACACATGCCGCCTGCGCTTCGGGCGTTCGTCGACTTCGTCAAAGGCGAACCGCGGAAAGAGGGGTAGAATCCCCGTTTGTTCCGGTTCTCGATCAACTTAACTCGTGAGCCTATCAAAAGATTTGAAATGTTCACGGATTGTTTCGCTAATATACGTGAGCTATGTAACAAATGCCGGCGACGAGATCGTCTTTTCAGAAATAGCCTGCTGTAGAGATGCCTCATGCTTGATCCGAAATTCGTTCGTCGCGGCTTGTTCCTTGTCTTCATGATCCTGTTTCTCGACGTGATCGGGATCGCGATCATCATGCCTGTGCTGCCCGCTTATCTTGAGCAATTGACCGGTGGGTCCGTGAGCGATGCAGCTCTCGATGGTGGCTGGCTGCTTGTCGTCTATGCGGTCATGCAGTTCCTGTTTGCGCCGTTCCTGGGCAATCTCAGCGACCGCTTCGGGCGGCGCCCCATTCTGCTTCTGTCGGTGCTGACCTTTGCGATCGACAACTTCATCTGCGCAGTGGCGACGAGCTTCTGGATGCTTTTTATCGGTCGTGCGCTGGCTGGCTTCAGCGGCGGCAGCTTTGCGACCTGTTCCGCCTACATCGCCGACATCAGCAATGATGACAATCGGGCCAAGAATTTCGGCCTGATCGGCATTGCGTTTGGCGTCGGTTTCACGATCGGCCCTGTCATCGGCGGCTTCCTCGGCGAGTTCGGCCCCCGAGTACCGTTTTTTGGGGCAGCGGCGCTCTCGTTCCTCAATTTCGTTGCCGCCTATTTCATGCTTCCCGAGACATTGGAGGCAAAGAATCGTCGGACGTTTGAGTGGAAGCGTGCCAATCCTCTTGGCGCGCTGAAGCAGATGCGAAACTACCCCGGTATTGGGTCAATCTGTGCGGTCATGTTCCTTTTCTGGCTGGCGCATGCCGTCTATCCGGCGGTCTGGGCCTTCGTATCGACTTTCCGTTATGGCTGGAGCGAGGGCCAGATCGGCCTGTCTCTCGGCATCTACGGCATCGGCGCAGCCTTTGTCATGGGCGTCATTCTGCCGAAGATCGTGCCGGTACTCGGCGAGTGGAAGACAGCAGTGCTGGGCTTGTGTTTTTCCGTCGTCGGACTGACGGGTTACGCCTTCGCCTGGGAGGGCTGGATGGTCTACACGATCATCGTGCTGACGGTGATGGAAAATGTCGCCGATCCGCCGCTGCGAAGCATAGCAGTCGCCAAGGTGCCCCCCTCTGCTCAGGGAGAATTGCAAGGGGCGCTCACCAGCCTCAGCAGCATCACCACGATCGTCGGGCCGCTGATCTTTACGCAGCTGTTCGGCTACTTCACTGGACCCGAGGCGCCGGTGCGTTTCGCTGGGGCGCCATACCTGCTGTCGGCCATCATCATCCTGATCGCGGCCATTGTGTTCTTGACGAAGGTACGCACGGTCAAGGTCGCAGAAGCCGTCGAGCAGCCGGCCGAGTGAGCCATCAGAATTCGTGATGCGATGATGAATTTTTCATCATTTGCCTAGTTTTGAATGGCTCTTTGCGGAGCTTTGATCTAATTCCTCTTGATGTTTTGCCGCAACTTGCGGCCGTCAGCGATTCAATCACAGGACTGGTGTCATGGACACGCCGATCGACGCGCGCAAGCTAGCGCCGAAAAACGATAACCATTGGGCTGCGCATTTCCGCGCCACGCTGGCGCTCGGAGTCCCGTTGATTGGCGCGCAGCTGGCCCAGCTCGGCATCAACACGACCGACGTGATGATTGTCGGCCGTCTCGGTGCTGAAAACCTCGCTGCCATGGTGCTATCGGCGCAGTTCCTGTTCACGATCCTCGTTTTCGGCTCGGGTTTCGCCATCGCGGTCATACCGATGGTTGCGCAGGCCTACGGGAAGGGCGACGTCGTCAGCGTGCGCCGGTCGCTACGCATGGGCCTTTGGGTCGTGCTGGCCTATTGGGTGATCATGCTGCCAGCGTTCTTCAATTCCGAGCGGATCCTGCTTGCCGCTGGACAGAAGCCCGAAGTGGCTGCACTCGCGCATGGCTACATATTGATCGGTCAATTCGGCGTGCTGCCGGGGCTGCTTTACAATGTCATGCGTGCGCTGGTCAGCGCGATCGGCCGCGCGGCGGTCATTCTCAACGTGACGATCGCGATGCTGGTGCTGAACGCCTTCTTCGCATATGCGCTGGTGCTCGGCCATTTCGGCTTCCCGGCAATGGGCCTAGAGGGAGCGGCGATCGTTTCGGTCGTCGTGCAGGCCGCCGGCTTCCTGTTTATCATTGGCTATGTGCAGAGCAGGGCGGAGACGCGGCGCTACGAGATATTCGTCCGGTTCTGGCGTCCCGACTGGAAGGCCTTCTGGGAAGTCGTGCGTCTCGGCCTGCCGATCAGCGTGACGATCCTCGCCGAAGTGAGCCTCTTTACCGTTGCCTCGCTGCTGATGGGGCAAATCGGAACGATCGAGCTCGCCGCTCACGGCATCGCGCTGCAATGGGCGTCGATTGCCTTCATGATCCCGCTTGGCCTGTCGCAGGCGGCCACCGTTCGGGTCGGCGTCGCGCACGGGCAGGGCGACTACACCGCAGTCGTTCGGGCTTCGATCGCTGTCGTCGTCATCGCCTGCCTGATCGCGGCGGCCGGCAGCATTCTGTTTGCTGCCGTTCCCGAGTTCCTGGGAAGCTGGTTCCTTGATACGACCCTGCCGGAGGCACCTCAGGTGCTTGCCTATGCTGGGCCGCTGATCGTTGTGGCAGGGCTCTTCCAGTTGGTCGATGGCTTGCAGGCAATCGCCAATGGCCTGCTGCGCGGCTTGAAGGATGCGCGCGTACCGATGATCCTGGCGCTGATCGCCTATTGGCCGATTGGCTTCTTCCTCGCCTGGGCCTTTGCGTTCCCGCTTGGCTTCGGTGGAATCGGCATCTGGTTCGGCTTCTTGGTCGGGCTGGCGGCGGCAGCCGTGATGCTTTGCGGACGCTTCTACCTGCTTGTCCGCCGCGAAAAGAACATGGCCGGCGTCTAGCCGGCCATTCGGATCAAGCCGCGATCGGCTTGTAGTTGGCAATGTCGGCGCGAATGCCTAGGCGTTCGAACAGCGCCTGCGGATCGAAGTTTCTGGCGCGATGGGCTGCCTGCACCACCGCTTTGACCCGGTCGATCACCTCGGCACTTTCCCATTGCGCGATCGTCACGAAGTTGAACTCGCCAGGCCCTGAAACCTGCTCCAGCACCTGATGGCTGATGAAGCCCTCCCGCGCCTGCAAGACCTCGTGCGTCTTCAGCACGTTCATGAGGAATTCCTCCCGCGCAGCCTCCGGAACAGCAAACTTGTCGATCCGGTAAAACGCTCCGTTCATCCCTGTCTCCTTTGCTTTGGATGTCACAAGCGCGGGTGTAATTCCTCAAGTTAAGTTGAGGTCAATAGGTCGACACAAATGGCCACTGTAGGTGACCCGTGGGTGGTTAGGGCCGGTCTGCCTTGTGCGTAGA
Organism: Rhizobium sp. RHZ01; assembly: GCF_014851595.1. Taxonomy (NCBI): domain Bacteria; kingdom Pseudomonadati; phylum Pseudomonadota; class Alphaproteobacteria; order Hyphomicrobiales; family Rhizobiaceae; genus Rhizobium; species Rhizobium sp. RHZ01. The sequence goes on along the minus strand of NZ_JACUZZ010000035.1, from coordinate 1,255 downwards.
GGTTGGAAGGGAGCTCTAATTTGGTCGCACCAACCAAGCGACGTCAGATTGTAAGCAAATTCATTTCTGCGTAGCATCGGTCAGACCGTTGTGAGGAACTTGGGAGGAGGTCCTGCAGCATGTCCAAGCTCGTGTTCGCTTTGAACCAGTCCCTGGATGGTTATGTCGACCATTTAGAATTTGGGCCGCCCGATCCCGTGCTCTTTCGTCATTTCATCGACGACGTGCGCGGCCTTGCCGGAAGCGTATACGGTCGCCGCATGTACGAGGCGATGCGGTATTGGGACGAAGACCATGCCGAATGGGACGAGGCGGAGTGCGACTACGCAGCGGCGTGGCGGCGCCAACCGAAATGGGTCGTGTCGCGCTCGCTGCAATCAGTCGGCCCGAACGCCACGCTTGTCGCGGACGACATCGAAGCGACCATCCGCGGGTTGAAGGCTCAGCTGGACGGAGTGATTGAAGTTTCCGGACCTGAACTGGCGCGAAGTCTTGGTGACCTCGGTCTGGTCGATGAATATCGAATGTATCTCCATCCCGTCGTGCTTGGTCGCGGCAAGCCGTTCTTCGCCGGCCCGCGGCCGCCGCTGCGCCTCGTGGCGAGCGATCGAATTGGCGGGGACGTGATCAGGTTGACATACGTTCTGGCATAGTCGCGCGACCGACCCGCCTCAGTCCGGCGGTGGCCGCGCGCTTATAATCTGCGACCTAGTAATTGTACATCGACATTGGATCGTTGATGCAGGCGTAGTCCAGGAGGCACTGCTTGCCCGTACGGTCACGCAAGCTAGCGGTGCTCAGCTTGTCGCCTGGGCCGCATTGAGCTGGCGGATAGCGAAAGTTGCGGCCTCCGAAGCCGAGGCGGACATAGACCTTCTTGGATTGGCGGATAATCTGCGCGAGCTGTGCGCAGCTGTAGTCTTTCGCATCGACCTTCACAGGCCCGGCGGCAAAGGATACCGTCGGGAGCAAGCACGCAACGACTAGAACCAAGCATCTCATGGCTGGCGGCCTCCTGACCGAAACTCAGTAAATCAGCACTCTCGACGCTATTCAAACGGATATCGCGTGGCGGCAGCCGCGGATGCGCGCAATAGCTAAAACGAGAAAAGCCCGCTGGGAAGCGGGCTCAGACTGCTGACAAACCCGTCGATATTTTCGGCGGGTTTGTTTTTTGGACGTTGGTTGTTTTAGTTGGGTTCTGAGGCGGGGCGAAGTTGGCGGCCTCTGGCCCTCATGCCATGGCTGGTCTGGG